>NZ_SOHB01000018.1:0-53186 GCF_004403055.1 Cryobacterium sp. TMT1-19 | reverse complement strand
AGGTGGGCCGGCGTTGCGGCCAGTGAAGGTGGAGTCGGGGCGGCGGTGGGCGCGGCGCGGGCCGCGGCCGAGGCCTGCGCCGCCGTCTCGGCCAGCCGTGTGCCTGCACGGGCATCCGGTTCGGGGACGGCTGCCTCCGGCGCCGGGATGGCTGCCGCGGCTAACGGGGCACCTGAGGCGGCAACAACGGCCGCGGCTCCCGCCGCAACTCGGGCCTCGGCTCCAGCGATCCCGGCGGCGTCGCGGGCCTGGCCCGCGAGAGGGGCCGGAGCCGACAGTGACGCGGCCAGTCGTGCGCGCAGACGGCCGCGGGCGGAGACCGGAGCCGGCAGCGCGACCGGCTCGGGGTCGGGAGCAGGCGGCGTGCGCCCGGCCAGCAGATCGGCGGCCGCAACCTCCTCGGCGGTCAACTCGAGCGGCGACTGCGTGAAGGTGGTCCACCACGGCGCCGGTGCGAGATCGGCTTTCTCCGAACGGATGCTGCCGCTCCGGTCAGACTCGTCCAGCCCGTTCCCGCCGGGCATCGGCAGGGGCGCGGGAGCCTCGACGGGTACCAGAGGTGCCGGTGCCAACGCGTCGGGCGCCCACGGGGCGGGCCCCGAAGCTGAAACCGAGCGTGTTTCGGCCGACGTCAGCTCCGAAGCCGAGGCATCCTTGAGCGCGGCGGACGAAGCCGCCGACCTGACAGCGGCCGAGGGCGCGAACGCGGCCGGCTGGAGCTCGGAAAACGCGGCCGCAGACGAGGACGCGGCCGCAGCCGCCGTAGCCGCCGCGACGGCAGCCGACTCAGCAGACGAAGCAGCCCCGGAAGCAGCGGCACCAACTGCAGAAACAGCACGCGCCGGGTTTGCGGGCGTCAGGACGAACAGGGCCGCGGTCGTGATCGGCACGGATCCTGTCACATTCGCTGGCCCCGCAGCCGAAGGCGTCGCTCCAGCCGATGGTGTCGCTCCCGGCGAAGGCACAGGAGCGGCAGGAGGCGCCGGAGCGGGACCAGCAGCGCCAGCCGCAGCAGCGGCGGCCCGAGCCGCGGCACCCTTGGCGAGCCGAGGGTCAGGCTGGGAGGTCGGCTTGAGCCCCCAGAGAAAGACGCCGGTATGGGTCGTCGGCTCGGCGGGTGCCGGTGGAACAATGCGGGAGGTTCTCGGCCACCGCGGCGACTGGCGGGGCGAATATTCGTCCGGCAGGGCCGGGCGCGCGCCGTCACCGAGCTGAGATGCCAGCCACTTCATTCCGTCCTCGCCGGGCACCTCGTCTGTGGGCACTAGTTCAGCCCCAGGTCCTCAAGACCGATCGCGGCGTAATAGGGGTAGCCCGCGGCTTCAATCACTTCGCGCGCGCCGGTGTTTCGGTCGACCACGACGGCGACGCCGGCGATGATCGCACCGACCTTGAGAAGCGCGTCGATCGCCGCCAGGGGCGAACCGCCCGTGGTGGACGTGTCTTCGAGCACGACGACGCGCTTGCCGGCGAGATCAGGTCCTTCGACCTGCTTGCCCCGGCCGTGGTCCTTGGGCTCCTTGCGCACGACGAAGGCGTCGTACGCGGCTCCGCGTGCCACGCCCTGGTGCAGGATGGCCGCCGCCACCGGGTCGGCGCCCATGGTCATGCCGCCAACCGCGGTGACATCCGGAATGTGCGCGATCAGGTCGAGCATGACCTGGCCGATCAGTGGGGCGACGCGGTGGTCGAGGCTGACCTTGCGCAGGTCGACGTAATACGTCGCCTTCTTACCGCTGGTCAGGGTGAAATCCCCGTGGAAAACGGCCTCGGCCGAGATGTGGGCGATGAGCTGCTGGCGTGTGTCCGTCACAGGACCAAGTTTAGGCCATCGGCCGGTCGGTGAACCTGAAGCAGGCGTTGCTCTAGAAGATACGAACGAGCTTGCGCTCGGGAACGCGGCGGAATCCGTCCTTGTGCACGTCGACGACGACGGCAACGACGGAGGAGATGACGATGAGAACAAGAACGGCGAGAAGAACAAACACGGTCGTACCTTTCGGGAAATGGGGTTGAGTGTCGGGAAGACGGAGGCACCATTGCTCGAGTTCGACGTATATAGTTCATCATCTTTAACTTTGCAGCACAATCGCATAGTTCTGCACGGAGTGTGTAGCGTTACTACATGGATGTCCAACGACTCGAACTTCTCCGCGAACTGGCCGAACGCCACAGCATCACTGAGGTTGCCCGCGCCACGCACCGCACGCCATCCGCTGTCTCGCAGCAGCTGAAAGTGCTCGAACGCGAGGCCGGCCTGCCGCTCACCGAGCGCAGCGGTCGCGGCCTCACTCTGACGGATGCCGGCCGCGCTCTGGCCCGCAGCGCGACGGATGTCGCGGTCGCCCTCGCCCGCGCCCGGGCGGTCTGGGACGAGTTCCGAAACGACGCCACGGGCGAGGTGAGCCTGGTCACCTTTCCGACTGCGGGCGAGATGCTGCTGCCGGGAGCGGTGAGAAGCATCGCCGCCGTGCCCGGCCTCATCGTCAACTGCACCGACAAGGACCCGGAACTGAGCGACTTCCCCGCGCTCACGGCGGAGTACGACATCGTGCTCGCCTACAGCCTGCGCGGCCAGCTCCCCTGGGGCGGGCGCGGACTGACGGTGGTCCCGCTGATGACAGAGCCGCTCGACGTCGGGCTGCCGGCCGACCATCGGCTGGCCTCCCGGTCGTGGATCACCCCGGCGGACGTGATCGGCGAGACCTGGATCGGCGCGCCGACCGGCTACCCGTTCGAGCGCATCCTGCACCAGATCGAGCAGAAGGCAGGCAGCCAGATCACCGTCGCCCAGCAGTTCGCCGACCTGCGGGTGATCGAAGCGTTCGTCGTGGCAGGCCTCGGCATCGCTCTGGTGCCCCGGTACACCTGGGGCGGCGACCAGCCGAGCCGCCTCGTGCTCAAGCCGCTCCGCGGGGTGGACGCCGAGCGGCAAATCGTGGCGCTGATGCGCCCCGATCGGGCCGAGCGCCTCGCCGTGCGCACCGTTCTGGAGGTGCTCCGCACCGAGGCCGCCCGCGTGCAGGCCAAGCACGCCCTCATCCCCTAGGCGTTCTGTGGGAAGCCCAGGTTGATACCGCCGTGGCTCGGGTCCAGCCACCGGCTCGTGATGGCCTTCTCTCGGGTGTAGAAGGCGATCCCGGCCGGGCCGTAGGCCTTGGCGTCGCCGAACAGGGAGTCCTTCCAGCCGCCGAACGAGTGGTAGGCCACGGGCACCGGGATCGGCACGTTGATGCCGACCATACCGACCTGCACCTCGTTCTGGAACCGCCTGGCCGCACCGCCGTCGTTGGTGAAGATGGCCGTGCCGTTGCCGTAGCGGCTGCGGTTGATCAGGTCGAGTCCCTCGGAGTAGCTGGCGACCCGCACGATGGAGAGCACCGGGCCGAAGATCTCGTCGAGGTAGACGTCCGAGTCCGTGCTGACCTTGTCGAAGAGGGTCGGGCCGAGCCAGAATCCGCTCGCGTCACCGTCTACCTCGATGCCGCGGCCGTCCACGACGACCTCGGCTCCGTCGGTCTGGGCGAGGTCGATGTAGGACGCCACCTTGTCGCGGTGTACCTTCGTGATCAGAGGTCCCATGTCGCATCCGCGCATGCCGTCGCCCACCTTGAGGCTCTTCAGCCGCGCGGTGATCTTCGTAACCAGGTCGTCAGCGACCGGTTCCACGGCCACCACCACGCTGATCGCCATGCAGCGCTCACCGGCCGAGCCGAAGCCGGCGTTGACCGCGGCATCCGCGGCCAGGTCCAGGTCTGCGTCTGGCAGCACGAGCATGTGGTTCTTCGCGCCGCCGAGGGCCTGCACGCGCTTGCCGTGGTGGGCGGCCGTCTCGTAGATGTACTGCGCGATCGGCGTGGAGCCGACGAACGAGATCGCCTGCACGTCGGGGTGCACGAGCAGGGCGTCGACGGCTTCCTTGTCGCCGTGCAGGACGTTGAGCACACCGGCGGGCAGGCCGGCCTCGGTCATCAGGGCAGCCATCCAGTTCGACGCGGACGGGTCTTTCTCGCTCGGTTTGAGCACGACCGTGTTGCCGGCCGCGATGGCGACCGGGAAGAACCAGAGGGGCACCATGGCTGGGAAGTTGAACGGGCTGATGATGCCCACCACGCCGAGCGGCTGGCGCAGCGTGTAGACGTCGACGCCCGTGGACACGTTCTCGGAGTACTCGCCCTTGCTCAGGTGCGGCATGCCGAGCGCGAACTCGACGACCTCGAGGCCGCGCGCGATCTCGCCGAGCGCATCCGAGGTCACCTTGCCGTGTTCGGCGGTGAGGATGTCGGCCAGCTCGCCTTTGCGCGCGTTCAGCAGTTCGCGGAAGTTGAACATCACGCCCTGGCGCTTGGCTTGGGATGTGTCGCGCCAGAGCGGATAGGCAGCGTGGGCGGAGGCGACGGCGGTGTCGACGTCGGTGGCACTGGCCAAAATTACATTCTTCGCGACGGCGCCGAGGGCGGGGTTGAAGACGGGCGCGGTGCGGGTCGAGGCTCCCCGGAGGGGAGCCCCGTCGACCCAGTGGGTGATGAGGGGCAGTTCGGTCATGGGCGTTCGTCTCTCTTCATTCTCTTCATCGAGTCGGGGTGAGGGTGCGCGGGGCGTCAGACAAGCCGGTCGAGGCTGAGGACCTCGTCATAGATAGTGAGCGCCTCGGCGACCTCGGCGTCGGTGACGACGCAGGGCGGCACCACGTGGATGCGGTTCTCGGCCAGGAACGGCAGCAGGTTGCGGGCCAGCAACTCCGATTTGATCCGGCCCATCACGGCGCCGCTGAGCGGCTGGCGGGTCTCCCGGTCGGAGACGAGTTCCATCGCCCAGAACACGCCGACCCCGCGCACCTCTCCGATGATCGGGTGCTTAGCCTGCAGCTCGGCGAGCCCGGGGGCGAGCACGTCGCGCCCGATCCGGGCGGCGTTCTCCACGATGCCCTCGTTCTTCATGGCGTCCAGGGCCGCCACGATCGACGCCATCGCCAGCGGATGTCCGCTGTAGGTGAGGCCGCCGGGATAGACCGTGGTGTCGAAGTCGTGGGCGATGGGGTCGGAGATGATCACACCGCCGGTGGGCACATAACCGGAGTTGACGCCCTTCGCGAAAGTGATCAGGTCCGGCACCACGTCGAAGCCGTCGAACGCGAACCAGTTGCCGGTGCGGCCGAAGCCGGCCATCACCTCGTCGAGGATCAGCATGATGCCGTACCGGTCGCAGAGGGCCCGCACGCCGGCGAGGTAGCCGGGCGGCGGCACGAGCACGCCGGCGGTGCCGGGGATGGATTCCAGCAGCACGGCCGCGATGCCCGCGGGTCCCTCACTCTGGATCACGTGCTCGAGGTGGCGCAGGGCCCGCTCCGACTCCTGCTCGGGGCTGGTCGCCCAGAACTCGCTGCGGTAGAGGTAGGGGCCGAAGAAGTGCACGTGCCCGCGGGCGAACTCATTCGGGATGCGGCGCCAGTCGCCGGTCGCGACGATGGCCGCGCCCGTGTTGCCGTGGTACGAGCGGTAGGTGGAGAGCACCTTGTCGCGGCCCGTGTGCAGGCGCGCCATGCGGATCGCGTTCTCGATCGCATCCGCCCCGCCGTTGGTGAAGAAGACCTTGTTGAAGCCCTCCGGCGCCCGTTCGACGATGCGCTGGGCGGCCTCGCCGCGGGTCAGGGTCGCCGTGGAGGGCGCCACCGTGGCGAGCCGACCGGCCTGCTCGATGATGGCCGCGGTGACGGCCGGATGCTGGTGGCCGATGTTCACGTTGACGAGCTGGCTGGAGAAGTCCAGATAGCTGCGCCCGTCATAATCCCAGACCCGGGAGCCCTGCCCGCCGGCGATCACCAGCGGCTTGAGGGCACCCTGGGCCGACCAGGAGTGGAAGACGTGCGCCCGGTCAAGGTCGTAGGCGAGCTCGTTGCGGCTGGCCGTGGCGCTTGGGGAAGTGATGTCATTCACAGATATCGGGTTCTTTCTCTCTGCGTTGAGATGGTGAGGCCGTGGATCGCCCACCTTCAGTGTGACCTCGATCGGCTTGAAGTCTGCACCATTCACCTGGATCGGGTCATTTCTTTGCCACGATGGGCTCGGTCATCGCCGGGATCACGGTCTCCCCGTAGACGCGCATCGTCTCTTCCTTGTTGTCGTGCTGCAGGTAGCCAGCGAACTGGTCGACGCCGATGGCGCGCAGGGCCTCGAGCTTTTCGATGTGGTCCTTCGCGGTGCCGAGCAGACAGAACCGGTCGACGATCTCGTCGGGCACGAACTCGGCGTGCGCGTTTCCGGCACGGCCGTGCTCGTTGTAGTCGTAATCCTGCCGGCCAATGATGTAGTCGGTGAGGGCCTTCGGCACATGAGATTCGGTGCCGTACTTGGCGACGATGTCGGCCACGTGATTGCCGACCATGCCGCCGAACCAGCGGCACTGGTTGCGCATGTGGCCCCAATTGTCGCCGATGTACATGGGCGCGGCCACGCAGAACTTGACCGCCATCGGGTCGCGGCCGGATTTCTCCGCGGCCTCCCGCACGGTCTTGATCATCCACTCGGCCACGTCGAGGTCGGCCATCTGCAGGATGAAACCGTCGCCGACCTCGCCCGCGAGCTTGAGCGCGAGGGGCCCGTAGGCCGCCACCCACACGTCAAGGGTGGAGCCGCGGCTCCACGGGAACTGCAGGGTCGCGCCGTTGTATTCGACCGACCGGGAGTTCGCGAGTTCCCGGATCACGTGCACCGACTCGCGCAGCGTCTTCAGGGTGGTGGGGGTTCCGTTGATGACCCGCACCGCCGAATCCCCGCGGCCGATGCCGCAGATGGTGCGGTTGCCGTACATCTCGTTCAGCGTCGCGTAGGTGGAGGCCGTGACCGTCCAGTCGCGGGTGCCCGGGTTGGTGACCATGGGTCCGACGATGATCCTGTCCGTCTCCGCGAGGATGCGGCTGTAGATGACGTAGGGCTCCTGCCAGAGCAGATGCGAGTCGAACGTCCAGACGTGGCTGAAGCCGTGCGCCTCGGCAAGTTTGGCCAATTGCACGGTGCGGGCGGATGGGGGGTTGGTCTGCAGCACTGCTCCGAAGTCCATCTGGGGTCCCGTCTAGATCAGGTACTGGCTCAGGCCGCGCTTGACGAACCGGCCGTCACCCTTGGAGCCGAGATAGGAGCTGTCGTCGATGATGACCTTGCCGCGGGACAGAACGGTGTCGACGTGACCGTCGATCTCGTAGCCTTCCCAGGCGGAGTGGTCCATGTTCATGTGGTGGGTCTTGCCATTCCCGTTGACGAACAGGCCGATCGAGGTGTGGCCGTTCGGGTCGTAGATCACGATGTCGCCGTCGGCGCCCGGCTGGATGACCCCCTTTTTGCCGTACAGCCCGAACATCCGTGCCGGGGTGGTCGCGGTGATCTCCACCCAGCGTTCGAGCGAGATGCGGCCGTTGACGACGCCCTGGTAGAGCAGGTCCAGGCGGTGCTCGACCGAGCCGATGCCGTTCGGGATCTTCGAGAAGTCGCCGAGGCCCAGCTCTTTCTGCCCCTTCATGCAGAACGGGCAATGGTCGGTGGAGACCATCTGGATGTCGTTGGTGCGCAGGCTCTGCCACAGGTGGTCCTGGTGGCCCTCGGCCTTCGAGCGCAGCGGCGTGGAGCAGACCCACTTCGCGCCCTCGAACCCCGGTGCCCCGAGATTCTCCTCGAGCGACAGGTAGAGGTATTGCGGGCAGGTCTCACCGAACACGTTCTGGCCGTGGTCCCGGGCGGCGGCGATCTGCTCCACGGCCTGCTTGGCGCTCACGTGCACCACGTAGAGCGGCGCCCCGGTGAGGTTCGCGAGCATGATCGCGCGGTGCGTGGCCTCCTCCTCCAGCTGCCAGGCGCGCGCGACACCGTGGTAGTAGGGGTCGGTCTTGCCCTCTGCGAGCAGCTGCGTGACGAGCACGTCGATGGCCGGGCCGTTCTCGGCGTGCATCATGGTCATCAGCCCGGTCTCGGCGGACTTCTGCATGGCGCGCAGCACCTGCGCGTCATCCGAGTAGAAGACGCCGGGGTAGGCCATGAACAGTTTGAAGCTGGAGATGCCCTCGTCCAGCAGCCCGTCCATCGCCTGCAGCGAGTCCTCGTTGAGGTCGCCGATGATCTGGTGGAACCCGTAGTCGATGGCGCAGTTTCCGGCCGCCTTCTCGTGCCAGGCCGCCAAACCGTCGAAGACCCGCTGGCCGTAGCTCTGCACCGCGAAGTCGACGATGGTGGTGGTGCCGCCCCAGGCCGCGGCCCGGGTGCCGGTCTCGAAGGTGTCGCTGGCCGCGGTGCCGCCGAACGGCAACTGCATATGCGTGTGCGCGTCGACGCCGCCGGGGATCACGTACTTGCCGGTGGCGTCGATCACACGGTCGACGGATGCGGCGAGGTAGTTCCCGAGGAGGGCCGAGCCAGGTGCCAGCACGGCGACGATGATCTTGCCGTCGATGAGGACATCCGCCTGCACCCGGCCGGTCGCGCTGACCACGGTGCCGTTCTGGATCAGGGTCGTCACGATGCGCCCCTGGCTACGGCCGGGCGATCGGGCCGTAGGAGTCGGGACGGCGGTCCCGGTAGAACTGCCACGAGTTGCGCACCTCTCGGATGACGCCCAGGTCGAGGTCGCGGATGACGACCTCCTCGGTGTCGGTGGAGGCCACCTCGCCGACGTAGTTGCCGCGCGGGTCGACGAAGTAGGAGCTGCCGTAGAAGGTGACGGCGTCGGCGCCGAACTCCTCGGTCTCGGTGCCGATGCGGTTGTTGGCGCCGATGTAGTACTGGTTGGCGATGGCGGCGGCCGGCTGCTCGAGCTCCCAGAGCCGGTTCGAGAGGCCGGGCTTGGTGGCCGAGGGGTTGAAGACAATCTCGGCGCCGTTCAGGCCGAGCACGCGCCAGCCCTCCGGGAAGTGCCGGTCGTAGCAGATGTAGACGCCGATCTTGCCGACCATGGTGTCGAAGACGGGGTAGTCGGCGTTTCCGGGGCGGAAGTAGAACTTCTCCCAGAACTGGGGCAGGTGGGGGATGTGGTGCTTGCGGTACTTGCCGAGGTAGGTGCCGTCGGCGTCGATCACGGCGGCCGTGTTGTAGAGCACGCCGGGCTGCTCCTCCTCGTAGACGGGGAGCACGATCACCATCGTGTGCTCGGCGGCGAGCTTCTGGAACCGCTCCACGAGCGGTCCCGGCACGCTCTGCGCGTAGTCGTAGTACGTGGAGTCCTGCACAATGCCGAAGTAGGGGCCGTGGAACAGCTCCTGGAAGCAGATCACCTGCACTCCCGCTTCGGCGGCGGTGCGCACGAATCCCTCGTGCTTCTGGATCATCGACTCCTGGTCGCCCGTCCACTCGGTCTGGGTGATTGCGGCCCGAACTACAGTCATCTTGTCTCCACATTCGCCAGTGACGGAACAACGTCAAGCCGAACGACAGCGTCCGGGCTTATTAGTCTTCGACGCAAACATTTGGTGCTGTTTTTCTGTGTGACTAACGCGTATATCATCCTGTCGAGCGAATCTGCCGGTGGCAAGGGTTCATGCAAACCGTTATCGTCGCGGTCGGGCACAGGGTCACTGGCCGACCGGATATCACTCGATCGCGCCTACAATGGGGGTAATGCCTCGTCAGCTGCTGGAGTTCTTAGGCAACATCGACACAGAAAACGGGGACGTCTCAGATTCACCCCGAGAGGTTCACCCTCGGGGCCACTCATCCACCGCGACGACGCCGGAAATTCTCGGTGCGCGCCGCGCTGCTGGCGCCGTGCGTATCGGATCAGTAAAACTCCTGTCCTGCTTTGACATGACGTCATCGACTCGCCGGCAGGTTGTGAATAATCGAGATTGGAATCAATACCATGACACGCACAGAAAACGGAAAAGTCGCACTCGTTACCGGTGGTGGACAGGGAATTGGTCAGGCCATCGCTGAGCGACTCCACGCTGACGGCTTCAAGGTCGCCATCGCCGACCTGAACCGTGCGACCGCAGGCGCGGTTGCCGAATCCCTGGGAGGCAAGGAGGGCGGAGCACTGGCACTGCACGTCGATGTCTCCGACCGAGACAGCGTGTTCGCCGCGGTCGAGCAGGCTGTCACGGAGCTCGGGGGCTTCGACGTCATCGTCAACAACGCCGGCATCGCCCCCACGTCTCCAATCGATGACATCACCCAGGAAAGCATCGCAAAGATATTCTCCATCAACTTCAACGGCGTGGTGTGGGGCATTCAGGCAGCCACCAAGGCGTTCAAAGAGCTCGGCCACGGTGGAAAGATCATCAGCGCTGCGTCCCAAGCCGGTCACGTCGGGAACCCCGGCATCGCGTTGTACTCGGCCACCAAGTTCGCCATTCGTGGCTTGTCCCAGACAGCCGCCAAGGACCTGGCTCAATTCGGCATCACGGTCAACACCTTCGCCCCCGGCATCGTGAAGACGCCCCTCATGGAGGAGCTCGCGAAAAAGGTGGCAGCCGACGCGGGCCAGTCGGAAGAGTGGGGCTGGGATCAGTTCACGAACGGCATCGCCCTCGCCCGCCTGTCCGAAGCGTCCGAGGTCGCGGGGGTCGTTTCGTTCCTGGCTGGCCCCGACTCCGGCTACATCACCGGACAGTCGATTCTGGTCGACGGCGGAATGGTCTTCAACTAAGCAGAGGACGAAACTGACTCTCCCCGACCCGGCGACTGGCCGCATCGTGTCCCGGGCGCGCCGGACATCCGTCCCCCATCGCCCCGCTCGCCCGGGATGGGCCGCGCCGAAGTTCTGGCCTAGGCTGAACGAAGACCGCCGGTTGGCTCTGACCGGTTGAGCCGGCCCCGACTTGGGCGGCAGGTCGCCGACACGTGCTCGGTCGCACCCTTCCTGCCCCGCAGTTCTCCCTGTGCTCGCCAGAGCGGGTGAATCGTCGCCATTGCGTGCTCATACCGACGATTCACCAGCTCTCGCGGCCCTGAACCGGATCGGTAACATGTCCCAATTACGTTCGTTCCGTGGTCCCCTGCTGGTGGTCGTTGCGGCGGCTGCCCTGCTGTCGAGCGGATGCGCTGCGGCGAGTCCCGTCGCCGCGCCCAGTGCCGCGCCCAGTGCCGCGCCGGGCGCGAGCGCCGGCACGGGTGGGGGCTACCCGATGACGATCGACAACTGCGGCACCGACGTGACCGTGGAGGCCGCGCCCGAACGGATCGTGACGATCAAGTCGTCGACGACCGAGCTGCTGCTCGCACTGGACCTCTCCGATCGCATCGTGGGCTCGGCGTTCCTCGATGGCCCGCTGCCGGCATCCCTCGAGAAGGCCGGCGCAGGCCTGTTCGTGGTCAGCGACTTCGTGCCCGGCCAGGAGGCCGTGCTCGGACTCACGCCCGACTTCGTCTACGGCGGCTGGGAGTCCAACTTCTCGGCCGAGGGCGTGGGCGAACGCCAGAGCCTCACCGACCTCGGCATCGGCAGCTACGTTTCCCCCTCCGCCTGCAAGGGCGAGGGCTACATGCCTGACCCGCTCACTTTCGACTCCGTGTTCGCCGAGATCACCGAGGCCGGCGCGATCTTCGGCGCCGAAGAGGCCGCGGCCGACCTGGTCGCCGATCAGCAGAAGACCCTCGCGGCCCTTGACCCCGCCGCCGCGGACACCACCGCGCTCTGGTATTCCAGCGGCACCGACACTCCCTACGTGGGCGCCGGCATCGGCTCGCCCAACATGATCATGGCGGCCGCGGGCCTGAATAACGTGTTCGCCGACGTGCAGGACACCTGGACCTCGGTGGGCTGGGAGTCGGTCATCGAGGCGAACCCGAGCGTGATCGTGCTCGTCGACGCCACCTGGAACACCGCGGAGTCGAAGATCGCGAACCTCGAGACGAACCCGGCCACGCAGCAACTCGACGCCGTGAAGAACCAGCGCTACATCGTGCTGCCGTTCTCGGCCACCGAGGCCGGCATCCGCAACGTCGAAGCCGCCGCGTCAACTATCGAACAGCTCGACGCGCTCGAGTCGACGACGGCCGGCTAGCGACCGGCGCCGGAGCACGACGCACGACGCAGGACACGACAGGACAGCACCAACGGGACAGACACGACGGAACAGGCGAGGCAGGTGGATCGGGTGGAGCTGCAGCAGCCGGAACGCACGGCGGCCCAGAGCCGTCGCGTGGCCGGGCGCGCGCGCTACCTGGGCTGGCTCGCCCTGTCGGTCCTGGCCCTCGTGCTCACGGCGGGGCTGGCCGTGACCATCGGTCCGGCCGACGTGAGCCTGACGGATGTCGCCGCGAGCCTCGCCGGGCACCTCGGCCTGCCGGGCGCCGCCGGGGTAGCCCCGCTGACCGACTCGATCGTGTGGCAGCTGCGCCTGCCGCGCGTGCTGACCGCGGCCGCTGTCGGCGCGGGGCTCGCGCTCTGCGGCGCGGTGATGCAGTCGGTGACCCGCAACCCGCTGGCGGACCCCTACCTGCTCGGGCTGTCGAGCGGGGCCTCTCTCGGCGCGGTCTGTGTGATCGTTCTCGGCGTCGCGGTGGCGCTGCCGGCCGCGGCGTTCCTCGGCGCGCTGGCAGCCCTCGTCGCCACGCTGAGCATCGCGCGGGTCGGCAACACGATCACGCCCGGGCGCGCGGTGCTCTCGGGCCTGGCCATCGCGCAACTGGGTGCGGCCGGTACGTCCTTCATCATCTTCTGGGCAGCCAAGGGCGACTCCTACCGGGAGATCCTCAACTGGCTGCTGGGCTCGCTGGCCGGCAGCTCGTGGTCGAGCGTCGTCATCTCGGGCACCGCCCTCGTGGTGGTCGGGGCCGGGATCGTGCTCTCGGCCACCCGTCTGGACGCGTTCACCTTCGGGGATACCGCCGCGGCATCCCTCGGCATCAACGTCAACGGCACTCGGTGGATGCTGCTCGGCGCGGTGGCGCTACTGACCGGCGCCATGGTGGCCGTGAGCGGGGCCATCGGCTTCGTCGGCCTGATCCTGCCGCACCTGGTGCGCGGCCTGAGCGGGCCCGGCCACCGCCGCCTGCTGCCGCTGACCGTGGTGCTCGGCGCCCTGTTCCTGATCGTGGCCGACACGGTCGCCCGCACGGTGTTCGACCCGCGCGAGCTGCCCGTGGGCATCATCACCGCGCTGATCGGCGTGCCCGTCTTCATCGTGCTGATCAAGAGCAGAAAGGCCGCCACATGGTCGTGATCCTCGACCGGGTGTCGTTCCAGGTCGACGGCACCCCGATTCTGACCGATGTGTCGGCGGTCGTGCCCACGGGCGCAGTGACCGGCCTGCTCGGACCCAACGGGGCCGGCAAGTCCACCCTGTTGCGCCTGATCGCAGGGCTGGAGACACCGGATGCCGGCGGCGTCGAACTCGACGGAGCGCGATCCGGCAGAGGGTCCGGTCTGTCGCGGCGCGAGACCGCCCGGCGGGTGGCGCTGCTCGAACAGAACGCCGCGCCCAGCGTCGACCTCACGGTGCGCGAGGTCGTGCTCCTCGGCCGGATCCCGCACCGCAGCCGGGTGCTCGGCAGCTTCGGCGGCGACGACGACCACCGGGCGGCCGAGGAATCGCTGGCCGTGGTCGGCGGCAGCGACCTCGCCGACCGGGCGTGGCATACGCTCAGCGGCGGCGAGCAGCAGCGCGCGCAGATCGCCCGAGCGTTGGCGCAGCGGCCGAGTCTGCTGCTGCTGGACGAGCCGAACAACCACCTCGATGTGAGCGCCCAGCTCGGGCTGCTCGGGCAGGTGCGCGGGCTCTGCGCGGGCGCGGCCGGTACGGGCCTGACCGCGATCATGGCCCTGCACGATCTGAATCTGGCCGCCGCGTTCTGCGACCAGATCCTGCTGCTGCACCACGGGCGACTGGTCGCGGCCGGCACCCCCGAGGCGGTGCTGCGGCCGGCGACCATCGCGGAGGTCTACAGCGTGGACTGCGACGTGATCCCACATCCGCGCGGCGGGCATCCGGTGATCGTGTTCGCTCCATCCACGCCGATTCCGGCCTTCCCGCCTCACCGTGAACCCGAAGTCACCCAGCATGGAAGAGCGCACAGATGACGACCATCACCGTTCTGGCCGGCGGCATCGGCGGCGCCCGGTTCACCCGCGGGCTGCTGAAGCACCTGGCGGAAACCGAGCCGGAGGCGACGGTGACGGTGATCGTGAACACGGGCGATGACATGTGGCTGGACGGGCTGCGCATCTGCCCGGACCTCGACACCGTGATGTACACCCTCGGCGGAGGCATCAACGAGGAGCAGGGCTGGGGGCGGCCCGAGGAGTCCCGCCGCGCCTCCGCTGAGATCGCAGCCTACGGGCGCGGCTGGTCCTGGTTCACGCTCGGCGACCTGGATCTGGCCACCCACATCGTGCGCAGCGACCTGCTCCGGAACGGCTCCACGCTGAGCGAGGCCACCGAGTTCCTCTGCCGCCGCTGGCAGCCCGGGGCGCGCCTGCTGCCGATGAGCGACATCCCCGTCGAGACACATGCCCGACTGGCTATGGATGCCGATGAGCACCGGGCCGGCGAGCTGATCCACTTCGAGGAGTGGTGGGTGCGCTACCGCGCCGGCGTTCCGGCGACCGAGTTCGTGCAGGTCGGACTTGAGTCCGCAGTGCCCGCGCCGGGCGTCGTCGACGCCATCATGACGGCCGACCTGGTGATCCTGCCGCCGTCGAACCCGGTCGTTTCGGTCGGCACGATCCTCGCCGTACCGGGCATCCGGGACGCCCTGCGTTCCAGCGCCGCCGCGGTGGTCGGCGTCTCGCCGATCATCGCGGGCGCGGCCGTGCGCGGCATGGCCGACGCCTGCCTGCACACCATCGGCGTCGAGACTACGGCCGAGGCCGTGGGCCTGCACTACGGCTCCCGCGCCGCGGGCGGCGTGCTCGACGGGTGGCTGGTGGACGAGACGGATGCCGGCGCGCTGCCTGCGCTGGCGGCGGCCGGCATCCATTCGGTCGCCGTGCCGCTCTGGATGCGGGATGCCGCGACAACCATGCGGCTCGCGGCGGATGCGCTCGCCCTCGCTCGCGGCACCCTCTCCGTCGTCTGAGCGGCAGTAGCACAGCCGCGGCAGCTCCATCCATAGCGGCAACAGTTTCGACTCCCTGCCGCAACGGGCGTGCACGTAACCTCGGAGATTTTTGCGACACGCCGTTCACGGCGCCCGCTCACCCGGCGTTTTGCGAAAAATCTCCGACTGTAGCGACGCGCCGATCAGCGCGCGGCGTCCGACCCCGGGGCCTTGACGACCAGGAGGGTGTGCGGCCCGACGCCGAGACGCTGCGCCACCGCAAGGTCGGCGGCGGTATCGACGTCGTGACGGATCGAAACGGATGCCGCCAGCACGAGCGGCACATGGCCGGCGGCCTCATGGGCGGCCCGAGACCCAACCCCGAACCGAGGCTCGATCGGGACTCCGGCGAGCGCGAGCAGAGTCGTGGTGCCGGTTCCGGCCGCGTCGGGCACCAAACTGCGATCGTGCGCGGCGGCGAGGTGCAGAGTGCGCTCGACATCCGCGGGCGTCAGCGCCGGCAGATCGCCGGTCAGCACGGCCAGGTTCGCCTCCGGAAATGCCCCGCGGGCAACCATCAGTCCCTGCCGGATTGCCGCGTTCAACGGGTCTGCGGGCAGGATCGATTCGCGCACCGGGGCCTCGCGCACGATGTCGACCCCGAGCTCGGCCAGCCGACCCGAAAGTTCACCGTCGCCCGTGACGACCAGCACCCGGTCGACACCATGCGCCGCCAGCAGAGCCGCGACCGTGTCGAGAGCGAAGGCATCCGCCAGCCCGGCCCGATCGGGCCGCTCGCCCAGCCGGCTCTTCGCCCCGGGGTTGCCCTTGACGGGCACGATCGCCACCCAGCTCATTCGGTGACGGAAACGACGGATGCCGCGTCGACGGCGGCAGCGGCCAGCCCCGCCGCGTACCCTTCCGAGAAACCCTCGGCGTGCGCCTCGGCGCTCCCCAGCCGGAACATGTCGTTCTCGCTCGGCCGCAGCAGCCGGGTCGCTCCGCGCGCATCCGCTTCGTCGGGCTCGCCCACGAGGCGACCGAGCCCGCGCACGACCGCGACCGGGTTGCCGCTGGTCTTGCCCTTCACCAAATCGGCCGCGCCGGCGATCTCATCGGCGACCGCGGCGACGGTCACGTCGAGGCGCCGGCCGGACGCATCGGTCGTGCCGCGCAGGTCGTCGAGAACCGTGACCCCGGCGGCGCCGATCGCGATGTCGGTCTGGCCCTCACGCCACGGGCGCCCGACGGTGTCGGTGATCAGCACGCCGAGCCGCAGGCTGGTGCGTTCGTGGAGGGCTGTGCAGAGGGCGCGCGCGGAGGCATCCGGATCGACGGGAAGGAGCAGCACGAACCCGTCGGGGGTGTTGCTCGCGTCGACGCCGGCCGCCGCCATCACCAGGCCCTGGCGGTTCTCGACGATCCGCGTCATCCCGCCGGGAAAGGTGCGGGTCGCGACGACCCGCACGGTCTCGTCGGTGATCGCCTGCTCCCGATCGGCCGCCCGCACCTGGCGGCCCTCGGCCTTGGACACGATCTTGCTTGTCACCGCGAGAATGTCGCCGTCGCGCAGGCGGCTGCCTGCCGCGTCGGCGATGAGCGCAGCGAGGTCTGCGCCGGCCTCGACCTCACCGATGCCCTCCAGCACGAAAACGTGCAGGCCGGTTGGTTCTGGCACCACTAGCGCACGAGCTTCGGCAGCACGGATGCGCCGAAAACGTCGATCCACTGGCGCTGGTTGCGGCCCACGTTGTGCAGGTATATGCGGTCGAAGCCGAGGTCGACGAACTTCTGGATGTAGGCCCGGTGGTCGTCGGGGTCGGCTGAGATGATCATGCGGCCCTCAAAGTCCTCGGGGCGAACGAGTTTGGCGATCTGCTCGAATTCGAACGGTGAACGGATATCCCCCTTCGGGAACTTCATCCCGCCGTTCGGCCACTCGACCAGGGCGTTCCGCATGGCCTCCTCGTCGGTTTCGGCCCAGCTCATGTGCAGCTGCAGCACCTTGGGCATAGCGGCCGGGTCCTTGCCGCCGTCCCGGGCGCCGTCGTCGAACTTGCCGAACAGCATCGAGATCTTTTCCAGCGGGGCTCCGACCGTGATCAGGCCGTCGGCGTGACGCCCGGCGCGCTTGGCCGTGACCGGGCCGGCGGTGGCGACGAGAATCTCCGGGGCCACCTCGGGCATGGTCCAGAGCCGGGTCGACTCGAGCTTGTAGAACTGGCCGGAGTGCTTGACGTCCTTGCCTGCGATGGAGGCGGTGAACAGCTTGGAGATGATCTCAATGGCCTCGAACATGCGGTTGATGCGCTCGGGGGCTTCCGGCCAATACTGGCCGACGATGTGCTCGTTCAGAGCTTCGCCGGAGCCGAGGCCGAGCCAGTGCCGGCCGGGGTACATCGAGGTGAGCGTCGCGGAGGCCTGCGCCACCATCGCCGGGTGCCACCGGAAGGTGGGCGCGGTGACGCCGGGCCCGAGGTCCCCCTTCGTGCGCTCACCGATCGCCGCGAGCACGCTCCAGACGAACGAGGACTCACCCTGGGCGGGCACCCACGGTTGGAAGTGGTCGGCCGCCATCACCCCGGTGAACCCGTGTTCCTCGGCGTAGGCCGACAGGGCCACCGCCTCCGCGGGCGCGAACTGCTCCAGCATCGCCGCGTAGCCGATCTGCAAATCCGTCATGGGTACCGCCCTGCCTTTCGTTGTGGTTCGATCCTGTCACTCCAGGCTCCGAGAACTCCCCTCCCCACTTAGAAACGCCCGAGCGGCATCCGCCGCGCGGGTGCTGCGCCGCTGTGCGCCCGGCACGCCACGCGCGTAACGGCGCAGCACCGGCGTGGCCGGGAATCCGTCACAGCGCATCCGTCAAATAGGCTGGAAGCATGCGCATCGCCACCTGGAACGTCAACTCCATCCGTGCCCGAGTCGGCCGGGTCGTCGACTGGATGGTGCGCGAGGACATCGACGTGCTCGCGATGCAGGAGATCAAATGTAAGCCTCCGCAGTTCCCGGCGCAGGCGTTCGAGGACGCCGGCTACGAGCTCGCCGTCCACGGCCTCAGCCAGTGGAACGGCGTCGCCTTCGCCAGTCGCCTCGAGATGGCGGATGTCGCCACCGGCTTCCCCGGCATGCCCGGCTTCCTGAAGGGCCAGGAGGGTCCCGGCCTCCCGCTCGAGGCCCGGGCGCTCGGCGTTACGGTGGAGGACCTGCGGTTGTGGAGCCTGTACGTTCCGAACGGACGCAGCATCGACGACCCGCACTTCGCCTACAAGCTGGACTGGCTGGAGCGCCTGCGCGCGCACGCCCGGGACGAACTGGCTCGCGACCCGCACCTGGCCCTCGCACTGATGGGCGACTGGAACGTGGCCCCATTCGAGCGTGACATGGGTGACCCGAGCTTCGTTCCCGGCAAATCCACTCACATCTCCGAGCCCGAGCGGGCCGCGTTCCGCGCGTTCGAGGCGGAGGGCATCTTCGATGTGGTGCGCCCGCTGGCTCCGGAGGGTTACACCTTCTGGGACTACAAACAGCTGAGGTTCCCCCGCAACGAAGGCATGCGGATCGACTTCATCCTCGGCTCCCCCGCGTTCGCGGATCTGGTGACCGCGGCGAGCATCCACCGCAATGAGCGCAAGGGTGATGCGCCGAGCGACCACGTTCCCGTGGTCGTGGAGCTGGCCCTCGAGGGCGAAGACGACGACCGCCCGATGATCTTCTAACCGGCGCACCGAGCCGGAAACGTGCCGGCAACGGCGCGTGCGAGCGCGAGCGCGAGCGCGGCGGCGCTACTCGCACAATGTCTTCCGTACCCTGGGGGCGCCACAGTATCGCCACAAGATCGCCACAAGCGCGCCCAGCGACTCTCGTCACCGTCTCCGTCACCCGCCGCGTCGAGCCGACCCGCATCTCTGAGGCCACGCGCTGGGCTCAGCGGGGCCAGGACCTTCCTGGTCATGCCCCAGATCACCCGGATGCTGCGCCCCTGGCTGCGACGGCGGCCCCCGGAGCTAGATGAGTGAGTCCGAATCGTTTGGTTGTGTCGCTTTCGCAAGGTCAGAGCTGACCGCACCGAGTGGCCTCGGTTCATCGAAGGCGGAACACTGTGCCCGGCGTCGAACCAATTCGACGGAGATTTTAGGTCAAGCACCCGTTTTTGAGCCGAGACACGCTTTCTAAAGCAAAATCTCCGTCGAATTCGTTCGGAACGAGGCGCAGGGCCTCGGACTCAGCTCGGCCGGCATTCCCTCGCTTTGTGGTCCGGAGCCGTGTTCGGCTTCGAGCGATCGATGTCGTGCTCGGCCATCGGCCGGCCGGCCGCTAGATCGGGGCAGGCAGCGCCGCGACGGCCACCACCGCGAACAGCTCCGCAGCGTCCAGCCGGAGACGAACCGGCCGAAGATGTAGGCACCACCGGCATCACGACCCCCTTGATGACGGATGCCGCCGCCACGCGTTTGCGCCCCGACCCCGCCTTGAGCAGGCGCTCCCCGTGCAACGACATGCCGAACGTCAGGAGCAGCCGCACCCAGCACGGTTTCAGCCATCGGAGTGTGAAAGAACACCCGGTTGATGGCCAGCCCGGCGCCGACGCCGATGATGCCGAGGAGCTCGACGAGATAGCCCACCAGGATCACGAATCCGATGATGGAGAAGCCGACCAGAACACCGCCCACGCGACGAGCTTAGGGAGGCCGGAACCGAGAGTTTCCCAGCCACAGCCGGGCACCGCCCGATAGTCTTACCCTCCTCATGGACCCTGATAAACCCTCGCCCATCCAGCCACGCCTCGACATCCTGTGCCCGAATCTGAGAGGGCCACATGCTGTTTGAGTGGGCGATGGTGGGGGTCGGGCTTCTCCTCACCGTCGGAACGGGCATCTTCGTCGCCGCCGAATTCTCCCTGGTCACCCTGAACCGCAACGAGCTCGAGGCCCGGCAGGAACGCGGCGAGAAACGCCTCGGCCCGACCATCAAGGCCCTGAAGATCACCTCCACGCACCTGTCCAGCGCGCAGCTCGGCATCACGCTGACCACCCTGTTGACCGGGTTCACCTTCGAGCCCGCCATCAGCTCGCTGCTGACCGGGCCGCTCACGGGCGCCGGCGTGCCCGAAGGACTCGTGCCGCTGCTCGGCACCATCATCGCCATTTCGCTGGCCACCCTGTTCTCCATGGTGATCGGCGAGCTGGTGCCGAAGAACTTCGCCCTGGCTGTGCCGCTGGGCACGGCAAAGATCGTGGTGCCCCCGCAGGCCCTGTTCACCGCCGTATTCAAGCCCGTCATCCTGCTGTTCAACAACACCGCCAACGCCCTGATCCGCCTGGTCGGCATCGAGCCGAAAGAGGAACTCTCGGGTGCCCGCAGCGCCGAAGAGCTCAGCTTCCTCGTGCGCCGGTCCGCGACGGAAGGCGTGCTCGACAACGACCACGCGGCCATGCTGCACCGCACGCTGCGCTTTGCCAACCACACGGTCGACGACGTCATGACCCCCCGGGTACGGATGTCCTCGGTCAAGGTCACCGACTCTGCCGAGAGCATCCTGGCCCTGTCCACGGCCACCGGCTACTCCCGCTTCCCCGTGATCGACAGGGATTCCGACGACATCGTCGGGGTGCTGCACATCAAGGCGGCCTTCGCCGTCGAGCTGGCGCAACGCGACCAGGTCACCGCCGACGAGCTGAAGGTGGAGGCACTGCGTGTGCCCGAGTCGATGGCCGTCGACACGCTCCTGGGCCTGCTGCGCAGACAGGGCTTCCAGATCGCGGTCGTCGCGGACGAATACGGCGGAACGGCGGGCATTGTCACTCTCGAGGACCTCGTCGAAGAACTCGTGGGCGAGCTGGAAGACGAGCATGACCGGGCGAAAGCCGGCGTCATCCGTTCGGGGCGTTCCGTGGTGTTCGACGCCGGCTGGCGGCCGGACGAGCTGTTCGATCGTACGGGCGTCACGGTTCCCGAGGACGGCGACTACGAGTCCGTCGCGGGCTTCATCGCCGATCAGCTCGACCGCATTCCCGAACTCGGCGACGAGGTCCCCGTCGACGGGGGCATCCTGCGGATCGACCGAGTCGATGGCGTGCAGGTTCAGCGCGTGCGCTACACCCCGGAAGACCCCGAGCACGATCCGAGCCTGGCCACCAGACACGACCGAATCGTCACCCGAATCCAGAAGGACCTGACCCATGAGTGAGTACTGGCCGGGCCTGATCTGGCTCGTCGTGTTGTTGACCGTCAACGCGTTCTTCGTGGGCGCCGAGTTCGCTGTGATCTCGGCCCGCCGGTCGCAGATCGAGCCGCTCGCCGCCCGCGGCAACAAGGCGGCGAAGACCACCCTCTGGGCGATGGAACACGCGACCCTGATGCTGGCGACCAGCCAGTTGGGCATCACCGTGTGTTCGCTGCTGATCCTGAACGTGTCCGAGCCGGCCATCCACGGCCTGCTGGAGTACCCGCTGGCCCTGACCGGACTCTCTGAGCGCGCGATCAGCGTGATCGCCTTCGCCATCGCGCTCGCGCTCGTGACGTTCCTGCACGTGGTGTTCGGCGAGATGGTGCCCAAGAACATCTCCTTCTCCGTGCCCGACCGCGCCGCGCTCATCCTGGCGCCGCCGCTCGTTCTCGTCGCCCGCATCTTCAGCCCGGTGATCGTCAGCCTGAACTGGCTGGCGAACGGGGTGCTGCGCCTGTTCAAGGTGCAGCCGAAGAATGAGGCGACCAGCGCATTCACCCTCGACGAGGTGGCCGGCATCGTGGAGCAGTCCACCCGAGAGGGCCTGCTGACGGATGCCTCGGGCACCCTCTCCGCCGCGTTCGAGTTCACCTCGAAGCGAGTCTCCGACGTGGAGGTGCCGATCGGCTCAATGGTCTGCCTGCCGGCATCCGCGTCACCCGCCGACATCCAGCGGGCCGTCGCCCAGCACGGCTACTCCCGGTACATCCTCACTGACGTCGACGGGCAGCCCACGGGCTACCTGCACCTGAAAGACGTGATGGACCTCACCTCCGGGAGCACGTTCACGGAGCCGGTGCCGGCCACACGCATCCGTCGCCTGGCCTCCGTGTTCCGGGGCAGCGAGCTCGAGGATGCCCTGGCGTCAATGCGGCGCCTCGGCGCGCATGTCGCCACATCGTTCGACGCTGACGGAGTCGCCACGGGCGTTCTGTTCCTCGAGGACATCATCGAGGAGCTCGTCGGCCAGGTCGATGACGCCACCACCGTGTAGGTGACGGCCGGGGCGCGGCTGCCGCGTGGAATGTCAATGGGTGCCCGTCACGTGTGCCTCATGACGCCCTCATTCATTCAAAGGCCTGATCGGTGTCTCGCATGGTCTCGAGTCCGTCGAGCATGAGGTCGAGCCCGACCAGGAATTCATCCCCATAGGAGTATCCGGGCTTCAAGACGTGGTCGGCCGTGAGTTCAGCCAGGTACGGGTACTCGCTTGTGGGCAGCTGCGCCAGCATGATCGCGGCCATCGCTGCCGTCTCTTCCGGCGTGCTGAAGGGCAGGCTCTTCTCCTGCATCGCGAACCCGTAGATATAGCTGTCGACAGCAGAGAACGCGTGGGCCGTCTTCTCAACCGAGAAACCGCCGTTGCGGAAGGTTCCGATCACCCGGTCGTGGTGCCGGAGGGTGCCCGGTCCCGGGTTCGTTCCGGAGTCACGAACGGTCGTAGCCCAAGCATGACGGGCGAGGACATCCCGGAATGAGATCGAGCGCTTTCGGATGGCCGGCTTCCACTCATCGCTGTGTGACGGCAATTCGATCTCGCTGAAGATCGCATCGGCCATGGCGTTGATGAGGTCATCCTTGTTGGCCACGTGGTTATAGATCGACATGGCCTTCACATTCAGGTCCTCGCCCAGACGCCGCATCGTGAGTGCTCCAAGCCCCTCAGTGTCGGCGAGACGAACGGCGGTAGCGATCACCCGCTCGCGGTTCAAACGAGCTCGGGGTGCGGGTGCTGCTTCACGTGCTGCTGCCAAGTTTCTCTCCTGCACTCAAGCCGTTGACAAACCTTACCACGTACATATATCTTACTTACACTATAAGCATACGTCGTAAGCTTTAGCCGCAGATACAGTAAGGATTACGAGCCATGACCACTCACCTTCACCCCGCGCCCAGCACCACAGCGCCGGCTGTCACCCTCAACCCCTTCCGCTGGGCGCAGCGAACCGGGGCCCTCGTAACGGGCACCGCCCTCACGGCCATGGTGTTCCTCTCGATCTTTGGTTATTTCATCGCCATCAACGGCCTCGTGACCGCCGGTGATGCGGAAAAGACGACCGACGCCATTTCCGCCTCGCCGGCGCTGTGGCTCGCCGGGATCGGCGCACTGTGTGTCGTCGTCGTGCTGGACGTCGTCGCCGCCGCCGGCACCTACGCGCTCTTCAAGCCCGTCAGCCGTGTTGTCTCCGCTGTTGCCGGGTTGATCAGAATCGCTTTCGCCGGGTGGTTCATGGTCGCCCTCAGCCGGCTCGTGGTCGCCTTCAACAACCTCGATACCCCGGAAGCCGCGCTGGCCGACATCGACTCGTTCTCGTCGATCTGGAACACCGCCCTGGGCCTGTTCGGGGTGCATCTCCTCCTGATCGCCTATCTGTCGATCCGCTCCGGCTTCATGCCGAAGGTCTTTGGAATCCTGATCGGTCTCGCCGGCATCGGTTACATTGCCGACCTCATCGGCCTGGTGATGGCACCCGCTTTCACCCCGACCTTCGGCCTGTTCGGCTTCGTGGGCGAGACCGCCATGATCTTCTGGCTGCTCATCGGGGGACGACGTCTCCCGCGTTCCTAACCGCACCCGACCTCGCCCCGAACTATGCCCCGCTCATCCAGCCCAACGTCACCGCCGGCGACCGGCCGACGTTCTTGTCGCGAATACGTTGGTCATAAGCGTGCGGGTTGCGACCGCGGGATGACGAGTCCACCAAGCGCTCAGTGCGGAATACCCTCGCCAGGCGAGGATACCCACCGCGAAGGAGGCAAGGGTGGCGAGCAGCGGTACGTCGTTCCCGAAAAGCGGGAAGACCTGCCAATGGACGAGATATACGAACAACGATGCCGAGGCCACGACGCTCAGCACCGGCACCAGAATCCGCGGGAGGGGCACGGCCGGAAGCCAGAGGAGAAGAAGCAGTCCCGCTATCGTGGTCGCCTCACGGGCCGGGTCGCCGAAGAAGCCCGGAACGGAGAGCACGACGACCGCCGAGCTCAGCACCCGCCGCGTGACGTCCGTGGAACGCGCGATGAGCCAGCCGAGAGCGATGAGCCAGAGCACGATCGGCAGCGAATACCGTTCGGTCGGCCCGGCCTCGACCCCTCCGGTCAGCAGCAGGCGAAGCAGAAGCGCCCCCGCAAAGAAGGACGCCGCGAAGACGAAGGGGTATCGGCGCTCGATCCGGTCGAGCTGGGGCACGCAGAAGAGAAGCGCCAGGCCGAGGATCGTCCACACGACAGATTCCAGGAACCAGTACTGCCATTGCACCGTCCAGCGTTCGTCGCCGCCGAGCAGGTTGTGCAGCATGAAGACCGTCGCGGGTTCGTACATCCCTCCAATCAGGGCAACTCCACCGATCCACAGCACGGCCGGGACGAAGATCTGGACGGCGCTGCGCAGAAGCTTCCCGAGCCGCATCGGCCGAGGTACATCGGCGAACTGGAATCGGGCCAGGTTGTAGCCCAGGATTCCGAGCAGCAGGTGAGCACCGCCCTGTATGTGGAAGAGGTTGGCGTGCGTCCCCGTGATGAGCGCGATGGCGATAGCCCGCAGCAAGACGGATGTCTCCATGCGCGCCAGCGACCGTCGAGGTCGCGCCCCGGACGGTGCGGTTCGGCGGTTAGCCAACTCCCGGGCCGATTTCGCGGGCCAGTCCCTGGGGAGCGTGCCGAGCATCTGCTCGAGCCGCACCGAGACCTCGACGTAACTGAGCGAGTCGCCGTGCAGCGCGACGAAGCTGTCGTCCAGGACCGCATCCGGTCGGTCGAGGAGGGTTGAGTAGAGCGCCCGAATATTCTCCGCCGTCACGGTCCCTCTGCGATCCACCAGCGGGACTTTGCGCTCGAGGAGCGCCGCCTCCCGGAGCAGGCTCGCGGTGTCTGGCTTGCCGCTGGACGTCAGGGGGAACTCCGCGACAAGGTGCACCCGGACGCTGTGATCGGGCAAGCCAAGCGCCTCCGCGGCGATCGGCGCGACGAGCCCGAGGGCCCACCGCTCTCGCACGAAGACCACAAGGCGTTCCTCATGGTTCACCGCCCTCGCTTCGACACCGTCGTCGTCAAGGAGCCGTTCGACCCGGTCGAGGTCGATCCGCAGGCCGTATATCTTGACGAAGCGACTGCTCCGCCCGACGATTTCGAAGAGTCCGTCGTCGTGCTGGCGGGCTAGATCGCCGGTGCGCAGATCCCCCACTGTCGGTCCAGCGGCGAGTTCCTCCGGGCTCTCCGCGTATCCCATCATGACGTTCGGCCCGGTGTACACGAGGTCACCCACCGAGTGCTCGTCGGCGTCGTCGATGCGGAACTGCCCGCCCGGTATCGGGATTCCGATGGATTCAGGCCGGGTCGCCGCCAACTCCGGCGGCAGGTAGGCCATCCGTGCGGTCGCCTCCGTCTGTCCGTACATGACGACGAAATCGAATCCACGTTCCTGCCCCAGCCGGGCGTAATCGCGCACCCGGTCGGGGCCGAGCCGGCCGCCGGCCTGAGTGATGTAGCGCAGGCTCGAATGTTGGCGCCCAGCGAATCCGGTCGAATCGAGAAGGTCGAAGGTGTAGGGAACGCCGGCGAAGGAGGTGGCCCCTGCCGCGTCGAACTCGTTCCAGAATTCAGACTCGACCACCGAACGCTCGGTGAGGAGCAGGCTCGCCCCGGAGATCAGGTGGCTGTTCACGACTGAGAGGCCGTAGCAGTAATGCATCGGCAGGGTTGTGGCCGCCCGGTCCTGCTCGGTCAGGGCGAGGTAGTCGGCGATGCTTCTCGCGTTGCTGCGCACATTCTCGCGTGACAGCCGAACGAGTTTCGGCGATCCTGTCGAGCCCGAGGTGCTGAGCAGCAGTGCCAGCTCAGGGTGCAACGTGTGCCGGCTTCCCTCGCGTCGCTCATCCAGACGCCATTCGCCGCCGACGGGCGCCAAAACCACGTCGGGGTCGTAACGCTCAAGGAGCCCGTTCCTGTTCCGCTCCTGGCTCGGCTCGTCCCCGTCGCCTGCGATGAGGAGAACTGGATGCCCCGCCGCGAGCGCGGCGAGATAAGTCACCAGGGGCTCCAGGGCGTTCGCGCACGACACCATGACAAGTCGGCGGCCGTCTCCCAATAATTCCCGCCGGTCACGGACCAGTTCGTCCAGTTCGGCGTAGTTTATGGTTCCATTCGCGGTCACAAGGGCAGTCGCGGACGGATCACCGGAGAGGAGTCGGAGGGCCTCAAGACCGCCCGCCGGGTCGCGTTGGGTGCTCCTCAGTGGTTCTACCGCACATATTTTTGCGGGCGGGAATGCATCGTATGTTTTGTCGGTGCGCACGGCTGTCTCTGGTCGAAGTTTTCCCCCGCAGTCAAACTGAGGCAAGGCTAACCTTAGTTCAAGAACCCTGTGGATGGACCGGCAAAACTGCGACCTGCTCGGATGACCGACACGCACCCGGCCTTGTCTACATGACCAAACCTCATTACTGTCCGCTCCGAACCACCCATGATCAACGGGATCTCCTCGTTGACCGCTGACCAAGGAGTAATCGTGAAACGACATTCCATCGGAATTCTCGGAGTTTCGACTGTTGCGTTGTTCGCCGCAGCCGTACTCGGGTCCGGAGCAGCTCAAGCGCAGACCACGCAATCCGAACGCACCCCCAAAACGGTGACGTTGACCGCGAACCTCACGGAACTCAACGGCTCCGGGGCATCCGGAACTGCAACCGCGACAGTTCGCAACCAGAAGATCAAGCACATTGAAGTGCACGCCTCCGGGCTGACGCCCGATGCCCCGCACGCTCAACATATTCACTACGGCAACCAGGCGATGAAGGAGTGCCCCACCATCGCACTGGACAGCAACGGTGATGGCCGCCTGAACACCGTGGAAGGGATTCCCGCCTACGGACCGGTCGTCGTCTCACTGACGACGACAGGGGACACCTCACCGGCCAGCTTCCTGGACGTCACCCGTTTCCCGGTGTCTGAGAGCGGCAGCTACCACTACAGCCGCGACAATCTCCACATCACCAAGGTGGCGGGAACCGGATACCCCGGCCCCAGCGAAACGGGAACGGCGAAAGAGATCGCTGATTCCATCCGCGAGGGCGAAGGCGTCGTCGTGATCCATGGCGTCGACTACAACGGCAACGGCGAGTATGACTTCAGCCAGGGTCCAAGCGAGCTCGACCCGAACCTGCCTGCAGAAGCAACGGATCCGGCCGCCTGCGGCATCCTGGAATAGACAACACCCTCAGCACGACTCTGGGTTGAAAGCGCCTATGGCCCATCCTGCCGGATGGGCCATAGGCGTGCCGGAATCACTGTCGCGGGGAGAATGGCCATGAGTTGCCTGGAACGGCGGGTCGGTCGGGCGCACGTTCGCGAGCGAACCGGCCAGGGTCATCCGGCTGGTCTCGGGGACAAGAGAGAGGCACCCGGTAGGGGCCCGGCGAACGTATAGTTCGTGTCAGCTGTGGGACGCGTATCGACCCTCGGTCAGGTCTGACCGAACGGTGCTCACGTATCCATTCGGTGCGAGGATGCGGCCGCTTGATTCGGTCACGTAGGTACCGACAGGAAGGACCAGGTTGGTGGTGGTCGTGATGTACGCGTTCATGGTGTTCCTCGTATATTTCGGCCACGCGAAGCGAGCAGGAGTTCGCGGGGCAACCGGGACACAAGAGTCCTCGGACTTGCCCGCTCAGTCCCGGCGCAGGTGACGGGGCATTGATGGGGGCGTCGCGCGACCCTGGGGCGAGCGCCATGGGGTTGATCCGCTGGTCCCAGGTTGTGGGTCCAATTCATGGGGCCACGTCGTGGCCCAGAGCGGCAGACAATCAACTAATCGATCGGCGTCGATATATCGAGTGTGACTCTTGCCCCGATGGATGTCAATTTGTCCACCTGCACACCCGTCACCCGGGTTGGGGTCGCCGGCATTCAACGGTCACAGATTCGTGCGCTCACGGTAATTCCCTTGCCGCGGCGCCCGCCGCACGCCTACGCTGAATCATGCCTCACCTCACCGTTCCGGGCGCGTCGCTCCACTACGAGACGGCCGGCCACGTATCGTCACCGGCACTCCTCTTGCTGCATGCCGGCATCGCCAATCTGCGCATGTGGGACCCGCAGATCGACGCGCTGGCTGCCGGCCACTTCGTCATCCGTTTCGATAGCCGCGGATGCGGCCAGACGACCACCGAGAACGTGGAGTTCTCGCCGCGCGCGGACGCCCTCGCGGTGCTCGACCACCTCGGGGTGGCGTCGGCCACGCTGATCGGGTGCTCTCGCGGAGGCGGGACCGCCATCGACCTGGCCACGGAGAGCCCCGACCGCGTGGACGGCCTGGTGACCGTGGGAGCCGGGCCCAGCGGGTTCCCCGAAGTTGAACTGACCGATCTCGAGGACGCCCGGTTCGACGAACTGGATGCCGCGTTCGACGCCCAGGACTGGCACCGTCTGGTGCGCCTCGAGGTGGCGCTCTGGGCGTTCGGCCCACTGCGCACCGAGGCCGACCTCGACCCCGAATTCGTAGCCACCGCCTACGCGCTGGGCCGTGTCAACGCCGCGCATGCGGAAGAGTCCCCGACGCCGATTCCGCTCGAGCCGCCCGCTTTCAACCAGGTCAGCGACATCGAGGTACCCGCGTTCGTCTCGGTCGGTGAGTTCGACATCACCCCGCATCTCGCCGAATATGAGTACGTCCTGTCGACGCTCCCTGACGTCACCGGCTTCACCTTCCGCGATACCGCCCACCTGCCGAGCGTCGAACGGCCGGCGGATTTCAATCGGGTGCTCGTGGATTGGCTGGCGGAGCACCGGCTCTAGTCCGGCGCTGCCGGGGCGCACGAAGGCCGCGCCGGCCGGGTTTTCCCCCGGTTGACCGCGCACGAACCGGTCGGGACGGCCGGCCAGTACCCTTGGGGGAGTTCTCATCCAGCGAGGGGCAACGATGTCACGGACCGATTCAGACGACTCCTTTGCGGAGTTCGCGGGCACTGTCATCTGGCCGCGGAGTGCGGCCGAACTCACCGATACGACCCGGTGCCCGGCGTGCCGCGCCCTGCTGCATTCCTCCGTCTGTTCGAGCTGCGGGCTCGACCTCCGGCACCCGGCCGCGGTGCAGGTGCTGACCGCATCGACGGATGCCGCCGCCTCGCTCGACCGCCGCCGGGAACTGATCGGGCGTATCCGGTTCGACCTCGCCGAAGCGCGGACGGCTGCGCAGCGCCTGGCCGACAGCGCCCCGGCTGCCACCGCAGCGCTCAGCACTCCAGTCGCTCCGGCCACCCCGGTCACCCCACCCCGGCTCGCGATCCCGCCCGCCGCGCCCACCGCGCCCACACTCACGCCTCCCCGACCGCCGGCCGGCGCGCGCCCGCCAGCCCCGGAGTCCGTTCCCGCCGCTCCGCGGCGCTCGAGCGTGCAGGTGCTGCTACTCCTGGTCGGTGTGACTCTGGTCTCGGTGGCCGCGATCTTCTTCCTCACGGTGGCCTGGATCTTCGCCGGACTCGAGGCGCGCTCGGCGATCATCGCGCTGTTCACCGTCGCCGCGCTCGTCACATCCGGCGTTCTGCGGCGCAGACGGCTCGTCGCCACGTCGGAGGGAATCGGCGTGCTCGCCGTGGTGCTCGTGCTCCTCGACGCCTGGGCGCTGCGTGCGAACGACCTGTTCGGTCTCGCCTCCGCGGACGGCCCGGCCTACTGGGGCGTCACGCTGACGGTCTGCACCGCGCTGTTCCTCGGCTGGCACGCGGTGTCCGGACTCCGGGTCGCCAGCGTGGCCGGTTTCGCCGTCGCCGCACCGGGACTCGGCCTGCTCGTCGCCGGTCTCGCCGCCGGACAGCCGGACGAAACCCGCCTCTACCTCGGGTTCCTGGGCGCCGCGGTGGGTGCGCTGCTCCACCGTTTCACCCTGCCGAGCCCGGCCGCCGTGCCGGCCGCACCGGATGCGCATACCGCACCGGCCGCACCGGCCGCTGGCGCGGGACACCGCTACTGGCCGTCGGTCGATCGTGCACCGGAGCGCCTGGCCCTCCTCGTGCTGACCGCGCTCGCACTGGTCGGTGCCGGCACCACCGCCCCGTTCGTCGACGAGGCCATCGTGCTCGCCCCGCTCTGGACCCTGGGCGCCGTCGCGGTCGCGGCCCTGCTGCACGTGCTCGTGATCCTGCCTCGGGTGGATGCCGCGGCGAGCTACCGCGGGTTCGCCTACGGCTTGGCCGCCCTCGCCGCCCTGGCCGTCACCACCATCGCCCCGATCGGGGCCGGCCGCGCCGAGAATCTGACCCTGATGCTGATCCTGCCGATCCTGATCGCGGCGGCGCTTTCGCTCGCCGCCGAACTCTACGCGCGGCGTCGTGCCGTGGGTCCGACCCGCCTGGCCGCGATCTGGGCCGGGGTGACCGCCGCCGTGGTCGCGGCAAACGCGGCGATCCTCGTCGTCGGCTATGCGGCCTGGCCGCTGGGAGTCGCACTTCTGAGCGGGCTTGCCGCCAGCGACGAGCCGATGGAAGTGAACGTGGCACACAACGCCTGGGCACTCGGCACCCTGGCCGCCGTCGGAGGGCTCACCGGTCTCACCTGGGCGCTGGGCGGCATCCTGAAACCCCGTCGAAGGGTGGTCGCCTCGCTGTTCATGGGTGTCACGGTGTTCCTGGTGCCCTTCATCGGCCCGCTCGCCGTGGTGACCGGGCTCTACGCGCTCCTCGGCACGCTCGCGCTGGTCGTGCTGCTGTTGAACCGCCGGGGTCGGCTGCCGCTCGGCACATTCCGGCCCGTGATCGTGCCCTTCCTGATCCTGGCCGAGACGTTCGGCTACATCATCAGCTGGCACAGCAGCAGCACCTGGTGGATCGGCTCCGTCTCGGCGATTCTGGCGCTGTTCGTCGCCCGGCTGCTGCTTGGTCGCGGCACGGCCGCCGTCGGCCGGGGCATCCTCCTGGCCGGGGCCACCCTGCTCACGCTCGTCGCCGCCGTCGTCACGCCGTGGGCCCTGACGCTGGCGGCCCCACCCTCTGAAACGGCCCTCATCGTCGACGGCCTGCGCGCCCTCGCACTCGCGACCGCCCTGCTGCAGCTCGCGGTGTCATTCCCCGCGGGCCGCATCCTCACCGACACCGAGCGCCGCTGGGCATTCTGGGCGCTGCTGGCCCCGACCGTGGCGGGCGTCGCCCTACCGGTCACCGGTCTCGCGGAGACCCTGCCGGCCGGCGTTCGCGCCGCGCTGCTGCTGGGCTCCCCCGCCGTGGCGGTCGTGCCCACGGTGATCCTGCTCGGCGCCATCGGAATCTGGTTGCGGCTGCACGTCTACTCCGGCACCGCACGGATCGAGCGTGTCGTGGCCCTCGGCGCAGCCGCGCCAACGCTGCTCGCGCTGATCTGGTCCGTGCGGCAGACCACGGATGCCCCCACGCCCGTGGACGGCATCGCCGTCGCGACCGCGGCATTACTCGTCTGCGCCCTCGGCCTCGTACTCGACACGGTGGGGGCACGTGACACGGCCTCGAACACCCAAGGGCGGACGGACCGGCTCGCCCTCGAGGCCGGCGCGGGCCTGATTCTGGTTCCCGGCACTCTCCTGACTCTCGCCGCCGGGAGCCCCCTCGCCTGGCTCGTGCTGCTGCTGGTCGGCGCGACCGCCCTCGTCACGGCGATCGCCCCGGACGGGCTCTTCGGCTCCCGGTCACCGCGACGCCATCTTGGCTGGCTCGCCCTGCTGCTCGGCACGGCCGGCCTCTGGGTCGGGCTGAACCACGTCGGCACCGAGGCCCCTGAGCCGTACGTGCTCCCGGTCGCCGGCATGCTGCTGGTCCTGGCCGTGCTGATCCGCCGGTTCGGCCGCACCCCTCGGGCTGCAGCGGCAAGCCCGGCCGCGGCGCTGCTCACCCTGGCCGGCCTGCTCGTGGCGATCGTGCCGCTGGCGCTCGCCTCGGCCTCCGGCTCGCCCGCGCGTCCGATCGTCATGGCCGCGGCGTGCGGCGTGCTGCTGCTGGGCTCTGCCGCCGCGCGCTGGGGGCCATCACGATCGGCGTACCTTGCCGCCGCCTGGACGAGCGGAGCAATCGGGCTCCTGGTGACCAGCATCGTGCAGCTGATGCGCGTGCTCGGCGCACCCGGCGCACCCGATGCGCGGCTCGAATGCTGGTTGTTCCCGCTCGCTGCCGCGGCGGCGGGGGCGTTCCTGATCGGCGCCCGCACCGACCCCGCGACCCTCCGTCCGCGCACCATCGCGAGCATCACGCTGCTCGTGCTGGCGCTGGCGACCGTGACGACGGCCGAGATTGCCGCCTTCACCGGGGCCGATATGACCGATGACGCCGCCGTGACCGCGGTGCGTGCATCCGTTCTCGTGCTCGCCCTCGGGGTCGTGCACGTGCTGGCCGCGTGGCGGCTGCGCGCGCCCTTGACCATGGCCGTCGGCTGGGTTGCGGCGGGGCTGGCCGGGTTCGCCCTGGTGAGCGCCGTGGGGACGCAAGCCACCGAACCGTTCGAGTTCGTGACCGTGCCGCTCGGCCTCGCTATCGTCGTCGGCCAGGTGCTCGCCGGGCGCGCGCGACCGGCCGACACCGAGGCGCCGGTCGCCGTGCGGGCCCGCTGGATCACGGCCGGACTGGCCCTGGCCCTGCTGCCCGGCGCGGTGGTCGGCGGCACGGGCGATCTCCTCCGCCCCGTGCTGGCCCTGACCATCGGCGGTGCGTCCGCCGTCAGCGGGGCGCTCCTCCTGGTCCGGCCGCGCTGGGAATCCCTCGCCTGGCCGGCCCTCGGCGTCGGCGCGCTCACGGTTGTGCTCACGGCCGCATCCCGCATCCAGCCGCTGCTCGAGCTCGCGCCGAACGGCCCCGACACCCGGCTCGAGGCATGGCTGCTGCCCTCGGCGCTGATCCTGGCGGCCGTCGGCACAGGTCTCGTCACCGTCACCCGGCGCACCGATGAGGGTACCGGCCCGGGCCGCGGCGAAGCGACGGATGCCCCCACGCTGCGCCTCGGTTACGTCCTGTTGGTCCTGGCGATCGTCGGGGTTCTCGCGGCCGAGGTGGCCGCACTCGGCTACGAGCCGCTGGCGACCATCCGGGTGATCCTGCTCGTCTGGACTTTCTCCGCGCTGCACCTGGCGGCGTTCTGGTACGACGACAGCCGACTGGGCCGGATGGTCGCCTGGGTGGCAATCGGGGCTGGCGGCGGCGCCGTGGTCGCCGGGTCCGCGTACGCGGCGCCGGCCACGGTGGAGATCGTGAGCGTTCCTCTGGCCATCGCCCTGCTGGCCACCGGTTGGTTGCACCTCGACGTCACGCCGGCCGCGCGCAGCCGGCGCTGGCTTGCTCCCGGGCTGCTCGTGCTGCTCGTTCCGTCTGTGCTGCTCGACATCACCGAGAGCCCGCTCTGGCGGGTGCTGGGCCTCGGCCTCATTGCCACCGTGGTGATCGTGGTCGGTGCCGTGCGCAAGTTGCAGGCTCCGTTCGTGATCGGCGCGATCGTGCTGATGCTGCACGCGGTCGCGCAGCTCTGGCCCTGGATCTCGCTGGCCTACGGCGCGGTGCCGTGGTGGCTGTGGCTGGGCGTGGGCGGCGTCATCCTGATCGTGCTCGCGGCCCGCTACGAGCAGCGGATCGCGAACTTCAAGGCGATCTCGATGACTATCTCGGCGCTGCGGTAGCGGCCCGGCTCAGGACTGCACCGCGTGGCTGATCGTCAGCTGCACGAAGTCGGTGTTGATCAGGGCCTTCGAGAGATAGAACGGGCGCCCGTCGTGGTCGAGAGTCTGGGTGAGGATGAGCACCGGACTGCTGGCCGGCAGCCCGAGCAGCTTGCCGCGTGTGGCACCGGGAACACCGAGCGTGATGTCGGTTTCGCCGGGCCCGAAGATCGGACCGAGCACCGCGATCAGCGCGGCGAGCGCACTGTGTCCCGCATCTCCCGCGTCACCCTGGGCGTTCGCGTCGACGCCTGCCTCGGACACGGCCGCCACCGCCGCCTCGCCGAGCCGGCTCAGGCGATCTCCCGGCACGTGCTCCTGGATCAGGGCGATGGGTGCACCCTCCCGGGTGATGACGCTCTCGAGAAACCATGAGGCCTCGTCGGTGCGGATGCCGACGGCGTCCGCAGTGAACGCGGGCGACGCGGACTGCAGCGCAGTCTGGGTGCGGCGAACGTGCACGGTCGGTCCGGTCTCGCTGAGAAGCTCCTCGATCGGACGGATCTTCTGCAGCCCGAGGTGAGGCAGCCGGTCGGCGACGAAGCGCCCGATGCCCCGGCGCGAGCGCACGAAGCGGTCCTCCTCGAGAAGCATGAGGGCCTCCCGCACGACCGTGCGGCTGACGCCCATCGCCGTGCCGAGCTCGGACTCCGATGGGAGTAGGGAGGCGATCGGCAGGGATCCGTTGCGGATCGCCTCGGTGATGCGCGAGTACACCGCCACCCGCAGCGGCAGACTTCCATTGGTCTCGAGCGGACCTGCCAGGGCCGCCTCCGTGCGTCGATCCATTCGTTCTCCCCTGGTCGGTGAGTCGAGCCTATCGTGTGATCTCACGCACTTGTATAACAAGCATGTACACTGAGCGTGTCGACCTTGTGTTTGCTCCAATGAAGGAGTCATGTCATGTTCGTGCTTTCCTCCGAAGCCGCTCCCGTAATGGGGCGCGCCCGCGCTCCCCGGGCTCCCGGGGTGTTGATCGGCACGCTGGTCCTGGCGATCCTGACGTTCCAGCTGAATGCCACCCTCCTCTCCGCCGCCTTGCCAGTCGTCGGCGCCCAGTTGGGCGAGAGCATGCAGGATGTCGCCCGGGTGCAGTCGGTGTTCTTCCTTTCCGGCGCCGTTTTCGGCATGGTCTTTTCCCGCTGGAGCGATTTCCTCGGCCGCAAGCGCAGCCTCGTGATCGTACTGACGCTGCTGCTGATCGGCACCGTCATCTGCGCCCTCGCACCGAGCCTCCCACTGCTGCTGCTCGGCCGGGTGCTGCAGGGCGCGTCCAACGCCACCTTCACGATCTCCTTCCTCCTACTCTCGGAACGCCTGAACAGCCGCCTGTTCGGCATCTCGGTCGGCATTATCACCTCGGTCAACGGCGGCCTGTTCGGCGTCGACGGCTTCCTCGGCGGCTTCGTGACCGACACCATCGGCTGGCGGTTCCTCTTCGTGATCACCCTCGGCCTCGGGCTGGTCGCAATCAGTTGCGTCGCACTCTTCATTTCGCAGGATGAGCCGCGCACCCAGGACGGGTCAATGGACTGGTGGGGTGCCGGCATCCTGTCCCTGTTTCTGGTGCTGCTCACGAGCCTGATCTCGCAGGCGTCGTCGTCAGGCTGGGCCGACCCGCTCACGCTCAGTTACCTCGTCGGGGCGGTCGTCAGCGCGGTCGTCTTCGTGCTCGTTGAGAGGCGCACCCGACGGCCGCTCATTCCCATCCACGCGCTGCGTTCCCGCCAGGTGTGGCCGCTCCTGCTGTCCACGGTGCTCACCCTGGCCGGGGTCTTCTCCGCGCTCAACTTCACCGTGGTCTTGCTCAGCCAGAACAATCAGGTGGGTTACGGGCTCTCCGCCTCGATGTCGGCGCTGCTCTACCTCACCCCGACCGCGTTCGTCGGCGTCACCGCGGCGATCTTCTCCGGCTGGATCGCCGTGCGGATCGGTTGGATCACCGCGCTGCGGCTGAGCAGCGGCGTCATCACCCTGATCACGGTCGGCCTGGCCGTGTTCGCGATGGACCGCTGGCTGGTTTTCAGCCTGCTCATCGTGATGGGCGTCTTCTACCTCGGCCTGTTCCAGAGTTCGGTCAACGGCGTCTCCGTGCTCAACTCGCCGCCCGAGGCCCGCGGGGCCCTGCCCGGCCTGAACGGCGCCTGCTTCGGCATCGGCATCGGCATCGGCATCGCCCTCGTCGCCCCGGTCGTGGCCGCGGGCACGGTCGCCGGCTTCCAGACGGCCCTGTGGATCTCCGCGGGCCTCACCCTGGCATCCTTCCTGGCCTCCCTGATTCTGCGCCCCGCCGCATGAACTCCCGCACCACTTCTGAACCCCTGAACCAGCACGATGAGAACGGATGGTCAACGATGACTCCCACGACGGCTCCCCACCCCCGCCCGATCTACCTCGACTGCGACACCGGGATCGACGATGCGATGGCGCTTGCGTTCTTGCTGGCGACACCGGGCATCCGTCTGGTCGGGATCGGCACGGTGAGCGGATGCGTCAACCCGGCCGTCGCCGCGGCGAACACCCTGAGCCTGCTCGCGACCGCCGGGCGTGACGATATCCCGGTCGCCGTCGGCGTCTGGGAGCCCGTCAGCGGGATCTCCCGGCGCGGGACCGCCCACATGCACGGCCGCAACGGGATCGGGGACGTGCTGCTGCCCCGCTCGCGGCGGCACCCAGTCGACGACAGCGCCACGGAGCTGCTGATCCGGCTGGCGCACGAGTATCCCGGCGAACTGGAGGTCATCGCGGTCGGCCCGCTGACGAACCTGGCCGAGGCCCTCTGCCTCGACCCGGAACTTCCCCGGCTCGTGCGTCGCGTCACCATCATGGGCGGCGCCGTCTTCGCGCCCGGCAACGTCGGCAAATTCGCCGAGGGCAACATCGCCGCCGACCCCACGGCCGCCGCGGACGTCTTCGCGGCCAGCTGGCCGGTGACCGTGGTCCCGCTCGACGCGACGGCGCCGCACACCTTCGACGAGACCCACCGGCGGGCACTCGCCTCGGCCTCGGGGCTGACCCAGCAGGCACTGGCCGCCATGCTCGGCACCTGCCTGACGCAGTGCGGCACGCAGTTCAGCACGCGGCGTTTCGCCCTGCATACCTCCATCGCCGCGGCCTTCGCAACCGGCGCTCTTGAGGCCGAGCGGGCGCCGACCCTGCGCATCTGCGTGGACATGAGCGCCGGCCCGCGCCACGGCCAGACCCACTTCGCCAAGGTGGAGGCGGGGGCCGGGGGGCCTGTCACCGCGGGGCCTGCCGGGCAGAATCCGCACGAGGCCCGGGTCGTGCTGTCCATCCGGCGAAACGCCGCGACGCTGCTCCTGGAACGAATCCTCACCCTCGCCCCCGCTGCGACTTCGGCTCAGGCTTTCGTGCCGGCTGCCGCTGACGCCGTTGTTGTTCCGGGTCAGGCTCAGGCTCCGTCCAGAGCCCGAGCACAGGCGCCCGCTCGGACCCGTCGGCAGGCGGAACCGGTACCAGCCTGAGCCGCCGTCTGCATCCGTCGGCACCCGTCGAGCCGCTCTTCTTGACGACTTTCGCAACACGCCGTGACGCGCGCAACCGCAGTGCCAGTCTGAGAAAATAGACGAATGACCGCAACACTCGTGGCCAAGGGCCTGACCGGCGGGTACGCGCACCGCACACTCTTCGATTCCCTCGACCTCACCGTCGCGCCCGGCGACGTCGTGGGTGTCGTCGGTGTGAACGGATCGGGCAAGTCCACGCTGTTGAGCTTGCTTGCGGGCCTGGCCGAACCGCAGTCCGGCACCGTCAGCCTCGCCCCGGCCGATGCCTTCGTCGGCTGCCTGCCGCAGGAGCACGAGCGTGTGCCCGGTGAGACCGTGGCCGGTTACATCGCCCGGCGCACCGGCTGCGCCCAGGCGACCCACGAGATAGACGACGCGGCATCCGCTCTCGGCGATGCATCACCGAGCCCGCGACCCGACGGCCTCGACCCGGCCGACGCGTACTCGGCCGCCCTCGAGCGCTGGCTGGCCAGCGGCGCCGCCGATCTCGATGAACGGATGCCCGTGGTGCTCGCCGGCCTCGGTCTCACTTTCGCCACCGAGCTCGCCGAGCACACCCTGATGACGTCTCTGTCCGGCGGGCAGGCCGCGCGGGTCGGACTGGCCGCCCTTCTGCTGTCGCGCTTCGACATCGTTCTGCTCGACGAACCCACCAACGACCTCGACCTCGACGGCCTGGAACGCCTGGAGTCCTTCGTCACCGGCCTCCGCGGCGGCGTCGTGCTCGTCAGCCACGACCGTGAGTTCCTGGCGCGCTGCGTGACGCGCGTGCTCGAACTCGACCTCGTCCAGGGGGCAAACCGGGTCTTCGGCGGCGGCTACGACTCCTACCTGGAGGAGCGCGAAACGTCCCGCCGGCACAAGCGCGAACACTACGACGAGTTTGCCGAGAAGAAGGCCGACCTCGTGGGCCGGGCCCGCACCCAACGCGAATGGTCAAGCCAGGGCGTGCGGAACGCCATGAAGAAGGCACCCGACAACGACAAGATCCGACGCAAGGCATCCGCCGAATCCAGCGAGAAGCAGGCGCAGAAGGTGCGGCAGCTGGAGAGCCGCATCGCGCGCCTCGAGGAGGTCGACGAGCCGCGCAAGGAGTGGCAGCTCGACTTTACGATCGGGTCCGCGCCCCGCTCGAGTTCGGTGGTGTCCACGCTGAGCAACGCGGTGCTCCGCCAGGGCGATTTCACCCTCGGCCCGGTGTCGCTGCAGGTCAACGCGGGTGAGCGCATCGGCATCACCGGGCCCAACGGGGCCGGCAAGTCCACGCTGTTGCGCGCGCTGTTGGGGCATCAGGTTCCGGATGCCGGCACGGCCAGCCTCGGTGCCAGCGTCAGCATTGGCGAAATCGACCAGGCCCGGGCCCAACTCGATGGCACCCGGCCCCTCGCCACCAGCTTCGAGGAACTCGTGCCCGATCTGTCCACGGCCGAGGTGCGCACCCTGCTCGCAAAATTCGGCCTCAAGGCCGACCACGTCAACCGTCCGGCCGCGGACCTCTCCCCCGGCGAGCGCACCCGTGCAGGCCTGGCGCTGCTGCAGGCGCACGGCATCAATCTACTGGTGCTCGACGAGCCCACCAACCACCTCGACCTGGCGGCCATCGAGCAGCTCGAGCAGGCCCTCGAGTCCTACGAGGGCACGCTGCTGCTGGTCACCCACGACCGACGGATGCTGGCCAACGTGCACACGGACCGGCACTGGCGGGTGGACAACGGCCAGGTGACCGAGGCGTAGGTGAGCGGACCCTATTCGATTGGTGGAGTCGCTCCCGGAAAGTCAGAGCTGACTGCACCGAGTGGACGCGGCTGAGCCCAGGCGGAGCNGACTGCACCGAGTGGACGCGGCTGAGCCCAGGCGGAGCGCCGTGTCCGGTGTTGAACCAATTCGACGGAGATTCTGGTCTGAAACTGCTTTTCGGAGTATTGCGGGGACGATTTGGGCGAATCTCCGTCGAATTCGTTCGAGGAGAGTCACTGCCAGACCGCGCGGACAACCGCCGCGAACCCAAATCCACGATCCCTCACGGCTGTCAGGCCCCTCGCATCAAGGACTCAGTAGCCGTCGACCGGTCCTACCGGGGTGGCGCCAGCGATGCTCCAGTGCCGACCGCTGTCGACTGTCTCAGCATCTTCCCAGTTTTCGTCACCGTCAGCGGCGTCTGCCAGGTGCAGGGCCGGTGGTCGCGGCGCAGACGGATTTCTTTAGTATCCCGGGCGGGTACTGCCGACGTTCTTCGGCCGGCGGCGCGACGAGCGAACCTTCTGCATCGCGGCCTTCCCCTGCGGGCTGCGCAGGTACTTGGTGACCACGGTCAGGATTACGGGGATGTACTTAAGCAGGCGAGCCATGGCGGTCTCATTTCTGTTTAAAATTTTGGGTACGAGAGTGCGGTAGCGGCTGGGCAGACCTGCGCCCGCCCAGCCGCCCGGTGCAGGTGTTGGATATGGGTGTTAGGTGCTGGACGTCAGCGGCCGAGTGCTTCGCGGTCGACGCGGCGGTGGAACCGCATTCCGGCGAGTCCGCCGACGATTGCGCCGACGAGGCTAATCAGGACGATGACGATCGCGGTGATGATGCTGCCTGCCGTGAGACCGTCCGGATTGAGCGGGATGCTGGGCAAGCTGTTCAGGTTCCCCAGAACGTTGAGTTCACCGCCGGCAATGACCCCGAGGATCCCGGCGACGGCAGCGATCACGATCGCCCAGACCCAGACCGCGATTCCCTGCTTGATTCCGTTGAAGCGGGCCATCCGACCGGCGACGTAGCCGCCGCAGAAATATGACACGAAGACCACAACCGCGAGCACAATCGCTCCGACCAGTGCCATGGTGCCGGCGTTCTCGGCAGCAGTTCCGGCAGCTTGGTCCGTGGAATCGGCCCCGCCCAGGCCGACTGCGGCTCCGACCGCAGCGAACAGGGCGGTGAGGATCACCGCGGTCCCGGTGGCGGTGAGCCAGCCGAAGAAGGCCGATCCCCACTTGATCCCGCCGAAGCGGGCCTCGTCGCGGCCGACGGCCTTATCACGGCCGGCGACCTCGTGGCGGTTGGTCGCCCCATCGCCCGCGGATACCGCAGCATCGGAGCCGTGATCGTCGATGTTTCGATTCATGTTCAAACCGGATGAGTCGTACGTTGCCATGTTGATATCTCCTCTACTGATACAGGTATGAACCTCAGAGAGTCAGGAAGACTTCGCTCAGCCGCGTCACAGGAGAATCGATGGAGTGGACGCGATCGGAGCGTGTCCCGCCGAGACAGAATCTGTCCTCAGCGAGAATCTCTTAACATGTAGTCGTATTTCAGAGGGTGTTCGTCACAGAAATCAAGCAGGGAATTTCGCGCTCCTGGAGGATTCAGGCGCTCTGAGAGGCGCGGGGGTCTCCCGGCTAGATGACAAGGGTCTGGTCGACCAGCCCCTGAGCAACCTGGGACAACAACAAGTGGTTACTGCGAGCGTGATTCCTCAGCAACGCGAATGCGTCCTCCATCGAGACTCCGCGGGAATGCGAGATCACGCCTTTGGCTTGCTCGATGAGGACTCGGGAGTTCAACGCAATCGTCAATTGCTCCCGCACCGAGTTGCTTTCTCGGAGCGTGCGTTCCTGCAGAATCCCGATCGTGGCCACATCGGCCAACGCCTGGGCCGCGCGCACATCCTGTTGACGCAGGGCGCCGGGAACAGTGGACAACAAGTTGAGGGCGCCGATGGTAGTCTCACGCAGCCGCAACGGAATCGCATGGACCGCAGCGAAACCCTGCTCCCTGGCGCTGTCCCGAAACCGCCGCCACGCGAGCGGGCTGTCCTCCACGTCCGGCAGGGACACGACCGACCCGGTAATGAAACACTCGACGCACGGGCCCGCCCGAGCGCTCAGTTGCATCACCTCGACAAGCCTGCTGGCTTCGCTGGTGGAAGCGACAACTTCGAGCTCTCCGTTTTCGTCGGCCAGGAGAATACCTGCCGCCGCAATATCGAAGAGCCCGGCGCAACTCTCCACCAGTGTCTGGAGGAGCTCCACCACGTCATAACCGGCAACCAGGGTGTCAGCTAGGGTCGCGAACGTTTCGATCAGGCGGTCTTCTCTCGTTTCATCAATCATGAGACCCTTCGATCTGGTTTTCATTCACCGCAAAAGTTAATCGCCGGTCGATGATCTCCTCCGCGATCTCCTGCACAGATCGGCTGACGGCGAAGGCATGGCCCTGGATGATCAGACGGGCGTCCAGGGCAGAAATCCCCAGTTGGGCCAGCACCATGCCTGTGGCCTGATGCACCTCACGTCGGGAGAATTGTTTGCGCGTGTCGGTTTCACCCTGAATGTCGCTCTGGGACAGCCGGATGGCACGAGCGAGAACGAGCCGGCTGACGACGGTCGCGAGGGCTGCAGTGTGCTGGATATTCAGATCACTGAGATGACTGGGCCGACTCGTGTACAGGTCGATCGCCCCGATGCGCAACGGCCCCAGCGACAAAGGAAAAGCAAAAAGCGCGCCCAGATCATCGGCGATGATTGCCTCCGAGAACGCCGGCCAAACCCGGTTCGGCCGTTCGCGAATGTTCGGCTCGAAGACCGGCGCCCCGGTTTCTAGAGCATCCCAACTCGGACCCTCGCCCAGATCGAATTGCAGCTCGTCCAGCCGCATCGATTGGGCGTCGCTCGCCGAGATTGTCTCATCAGGGAGAAAGTCACCGAACGTCGAGATTGACACCCCATCCACTGGCAGTACCCCCAGGAACGGCTCGAACAGACGGGACTCGCTACCTGCCAAAGCGGACAATGCCTTTTCGGCAACCGCGAATTGATCACGCATGGCAATCCCTCCTGCGATTCTCGCTGCTGCTCCTTTTCAGACGTGGCCAAGTCATCTACCGAACGTACCCCGCCACGTCCGAAACGGGAGGCTCAAGAAGCCTTCACAACCGATATTTGAGTTCCAGCAAGTCTTTCTTCCAGGTCGTAGCCGAGCGCCGCAGCGATATTCAGCAGCTGCGCCTCGAGCAGTTCCTGTTCAGCACACGACATTTTCCTCTGAGCTTCGCCGATCCGTGCACGAAAATCACCGTAGATGCTATCCATCAACGTCCCGCCCGTCGCAGTCAGCTCCAGGAACAGGCTCCGCCGGTCATCCGGGTTGGCAACTCGGCGCACGACATCCCGGGCGACCAACCGGTCAGAGATCGCGGTGACCGCACCCATCGAGAGATCTGTGGAACCGGCCAAAATCTTCGGTGTCACCCGGCCCGCTTCCGAAATTCGAAAAAGAACCCGTATCTCAGAACCCGTGAAGCCATCCTTCGCCGCCATCCCGGCACGCGTCTTGTCCAGCGCTCGAAGCAGAACGACCACCGCAGCAGCAACACCCTCGAGAACCTGGACGGAGCCACTTTCCTTGAACATGGTTTCCTCCCGACAACAACGAAAAGTACTCAGCTGGATCTGCGGCACATTTCCGCCTCCACCCTATCGACGACGTGCATCATCTTCCAACATAAAATAGTTTGAAATTCAAACTGATCGCTATATATTACTTCCCGACGCCAATTCTTAGGGCATCGTCCGATCTCTGCTGAACCACTACGTGGCGCTTCAGGGTCCGCTGAGAGACAGGGTCTATTTCCATGAACGAGTACCGTCTGACCGTGAATGGCGACCGTTACGTTGTCGACACCGACGATGACCTGGCAGCATGGAAAACCTCCGTGGCCGACGCGGTGCAGCGCGGTGGAGGATTCATCAATGTGATCAATTCCGCCGGGTTCTTGACTACGCTTCTGATCACCCCGAACTCGACCGTCACGCTGCAACAAGTCCGCTCACAACGACCGGAGCCCTGGACCCAGCTTCTCGCCGAGGAGGCCTTCACCTACGAGGACTTCTAGCTCTCCGAACTGGTGTCTTCGGCAACTCCTCAGCGGGCCCGTCGCGGCGTACGTTTGTAGTAACAACCCGGGGGCCAGATGCCGCAGCCGTGAGTCACACAGCTCGCACCTGGGGCTCACATGACCGCGCTCCAACCGCACCGGCACCGCCGGCATCGCCGCCAACGCGCGCTGAGCCCGCTGCCCTCCACCGGACGCCCGGGCGCCGGCTCTGTCTCTCCGTCGCCGTGAAGTTCTGGCTGTCCGTTCTGTTCGCGCTCAGCTGGACCGACGCATCCGTTTGGATCTCGCTGCCGTGGATCCAGGGCCTGACCCGCCTGACCGGCGAACCGCCGACGTGGATCATCGTCTCCCTGGTGGCATTCCTGCCTGGCTTCGTGGTGGCGTTTCTGAGCCTGTCGCTCCTGCTGGATCGCCAGCCGCCGTTCCGGGTCCCCGATCCGGTCACCCCCCTGACCATCATCGTGGCCGCCCGAAACGAGCAGGACGGTCTCCGGGAGACGATCCGCTGCATCGGCGGGAGCGATTACGCCGGCGAGGTGACGGTGATCCTCGCCGACAACGGCTCCGATGACGCTACGGCGCGGTTCGCCAACGTCGCCGCCATCGAATCCGACGTTGACCTGCTGGTCGTGCGGCAACCTGTCCCCGGCAAGTCGAACGCGCTGAACTCAGCACTGACCCACGTGACCACGCCCTATCTGATCACGGTCGACGCGGACACGCTGCTGCACCGGAAGGCCCTGCACCACCTGATCTCCCGGCTTGAATCCGCCCCGGCAGACACTGTTGCCGTGGCCGGCGCGGTTCTCGTGCGCAACTCCCGCATCAACCTGCTCACCCGCATGCAGGAGTGGACGGGCTGTTCTGGGTGCCCGGCCTCGTGCTGTTCGCCGTCTTCGGCAACACAGCCGTGGTCTCGATCTGGGCGCTGGCCGTGCTTCCGATCACCCTGGTGATCTACGGAAGTCTGCGCATGTTCCAGAGCCGCCGGGTCTTCGGTCCGCTCGGTCTGGAAGTGCGACGCAACCGGTTCGGCTACCTGGCCTATCTGCTCGGCGACCAGGTGCTGTGCTCCTACGCGTCACTGGTTGGCTATGTGCAGTTCCTCACCGGGTCCGCCCGCCGCTGGAAGTAGTCCCCCTCAGCCCCAGCGCGCTCAGCCCTCGGCGGGAATCAGGTAGCGGTGGCGCACGTGCCGGCGGCCGGGGTCGGCCTGCCAGAATTCGACCTCGACCGGGCGCAGGGCGTACAGCTGCCAGGTGGGGTTCTCTGATCCGTCGGCGCCGGGCCGTTCGGACCAGTCGGCCGCCGAGGCATCCGTCGACAACTCGGTGACCGGGCCGACCACGCGCACCTGGCGGCCCAGCGCCGACCAGAAGAAATTCATCGCGGCCAACGGATGCTCCGTCAGCTCCCGGCCCTTGCGCGACGCCCGCGAGGTGGCAAAGTGCCAGCCCTCGGCGTCGAGATTCTTGAGGATGAGCATGCGCGACGACGGCATGCCCTCGGCGCCGACGGTCGCCAGGCTGAAGGCGTGCGGCTGGGAAACCCCGGCCGCCAGGGCCTCATCAAGCCAGGACCGGAACAGTACAGCCGGGTCGAGTGGCGCCGACGCCGGGTCGAAAATCGGCAGATCGATGGGGAAATCCGGCAGGGAACGCAGCATGCTGCGGAATAATTCGCTCACCCCCACGAGCCTACTGCGCCGACTGCGCCGACTGTCAGCGTTCAGAGAGTGCCGCTAGCGTTGGAAGCGGACAAGAGGAGCGAGATGACGGTACTCATTGCAGGATGCGGGGACCTCGGCACGGAGGTGGGCCTGCGTTTCGCGGCGCTCGGGCACCGGGTGGTGGGGTTGCGCCGCAACGCGGCCGTTCTCCCCGCCGGTATCGAGGGCCAGTCCGTCGACTTCAGCGCGCACAAGCCGGTCGTGCCGGCCGACACCGAGATCGTGATCGTGGCGATCGCCGCGGGCAACCCCAGCCCCGCGGTCTACCGGGCGGCCTACGTCGACGGTCTGCAGAACCTCCTCGACGCGCTCGACGAGGCCGGCGTCACGCCCCGCCGCGTGCTGCTGGTGTCGTCGACCGCCGTCTACGACGTGTCCGACGAGAGCTGGGTCGACGAGCAGACGCCCGCCAACCCGAGGCCGGGCACCGACGCCATTCTGCTCGAGGCCGAACGGATGCTGCACGCCCGCATCCCCGCGGCCGTCGTCTTCCGCCTGTCGGGCATCTACGGCCCCGGCCGGGAGCGCCTGATCACCCAGGTGCGGAGCGGCCGCACCACCGCGTCGGCCTCGGCCCGCCACACGAACCGCATCCACCGGGATGATGCCGCGGCCGCGATCGTGCACCTGATGCTGCGGGAGGAAGCACCGGCGACCCTCTATCTCGGCGTCGACAGCGCGCCGGTGCGCGGCGGTGAGGTGCTGGCGTTCCTTGCCGAGGAGCTTGGACTGCCGGCCCCTAGGCCCGAGGCACCCGGCGCTCCCGGCGCAACGACTGCTGCGCCCACTCGGCCCGTCCCGCGGGACAGCCAGCGCGGAGGCGACAAACGCCTCCGCAACCAACTGCTGCTGGGCACGGGTTTCACGTTCAGCTATCCGACCTACCGCGAGGGCTACCGGGCCGTGCTGGCCGGCCGGGGCATCCGTCACCCGTAGCTCAACCGGGTTCGGTGTGAACCAATTCGTTCGGGAACGAGACGTTTAGAACGAGACGCCGCAGACCAGCGCCGCGTTCGCGAACGGCGTCGCCTCCCCCGAACGGATGAATAGCTTCGCCGAGGCCGACAGGTCCTTCAACTCGGCGTGGCTGATGTACTCGATCGCGTCGAACCGGTCGGCCAGCCAGACCCCGGCGGGGGCGGTTTTCGCCTCCTCCGCGGCCACGCAGCGCTGGAACACCATCTCCTCGAGCAGGGCGTCGAGCACCTGCTCGAAGCGCGGCACACCATGCACAAGCGCCAGGTCGATCACGGGAACGCCGGCCGGGATCGGCATGCCGCAGTCCGCGAGGAGAACGACATCCGTGTGCCCGAGGCGGGCCAGGGCGCCGGAGAGGTCGGCGTTCAGGATGCCGCGGCGCTTCATGCGCGTACCAGCGGCAGCTCGTCGGCCAGGGAGGGATACGACGTCTGCGTGCCGCGCGACTGCACTGCGAAGGCACCCACGCGCACGGCCCGGCGCACGGACTCGGACAGGCTCGACCCGGCCGCGAGCTGCGCGCTGAGGGCGCCGACGAATGCGTCGCCGGCGCCCGAGCTGTCCACGGCAACGACCCGTGGCGACGCCAGACTGTGGGTACCGTCCCGGTCGGCGCAGATCGCGCCCTTCGCACCGCGGGTGAGCACGACCGAGGGAACGCCCCAGTCGAGGAGCCGGGCGACGAGCTCAGCGTCCTCGGTGGGGATGACCATTTTCGGGGCGAGCTGCGCGAGCACGAGGGCAGCCTCGTGCTCGTTGACGACCAGCGGGTCGGCCCGACGGATGCTCGCGGCATCCAGTTCGATCACGGGCGCCAGGTTCAGCACCACCCGGCCGGTGGCCAGCCGCATTGCCGCCACGATGCCCTCCGCGGGGATCTCACCCTGGAGCACCACCACGGCGGCCTCCGCGATGACGGTCGCGCTGGCCTCAACGGCCTCCGCGCCCAGCAGTGCGTTGGCGCCGGGGATGATCACGATGGTGTTTTCGCCGTCGGCGGCGACCGTGACGAGTGCCAGGCCGGTCGGGCCGTCCACCGCGCGCACATTCGACAAGTTCACTCCGGAGCGGGTCAGGATCGCAGTCGCGACCTCGGCCTGCGGATCCCGGCCGACCAAGCCGACCATACTCACCGCGGCGCCCAGCTGGGCCGCCGCGACGGCCTGGTTGGCTCCTTTTCCTCCGGGGAGGAACTCCATCGACGTTCCGATGAGGGTCTCACCGGGCAGCGGGTGGCGTTCGATGGTGATCAGCTGGTCGACGTTGATCGACCCGACGACGACGACCGTGCTGGCGGAGTAACTCACTTGGCGAAGTCGCCGACATTCGTCTTCGTGACGGAGACGACCTCGACCGGAACGGTCTTCTCGATCGTGTCGCCGGCGATGGCCTTGATGGCCAGTTCAACGGCGAGCTTGCCGAGTTCGGCCGGCTGCTGAGCGATGGTGGCAACCAGGGTGCCTGCCTCGATGGCGGCGAGTCCGTCTGCCGTGCCGTCGAAGCCGACGACCGCGACCTCGGTGCCGGCCCGCGACCCGAGAGCCTGGATGGCGCCGAGCGCCATTTCATCGTTCTCAGCGAAGAGGCCGGTCGCGCCGGGGTTGGCCTGCAGCAGGTTCGTGGTCACGTCGAGCGCGGCGGCGCGGTCGAAGTTGGCGGTCTGCTTGGCAACCACGGTGATGTTCGGGTAGGCCTTCATGCCCTCTTCGAAGCCCTGGCCGCGGTCACGGCTGGCCGAGGTGCCGGAGACACCCTGCAGGTGGATGACGCTGCCCGTTTCGCCCATGGCCTCGGCGAGGGCGTCGGCAGCCTGACGGCCACCGGCCACGTTGTCGCTGGCGACGAGTGAGTTCAGGTCGGCGCCGTTGACCGTGCGGTCGACCCCGATGACCGGAATACCCGCGCTGAGGAGGTCGTTCACGGCGGAGGAGGCGGCGTCGGAGTCCACCGGGTTCACGATGACGGCCTTGGTGCTGCCGGAGGCCGCGGTGGCGAGCTGATTGGCCTGCGTGGCCGAGTCGTTCTGGGCGTCGACGATGTTCAGCTGCACGCCGGCCTCGTCGGCGGCAGCCTGCGCGCCGTCGCGCAGTTCCACGAAGAACGGGTTGTTTAGGGTGGAGACGGCCATCACGATCTTGGTGCCCGACGCCTCAGACCCGCCACCACGGCCGCAGGCCGTAGTGCCCACCAGAATCAGGGCGGCGGTGGCGGTCAGCGCCGCGATTTTGCGAAACGAGGAGGACTTCATTGTGTATTCCTTTGTGGTTATTGATGGGTGAGGAGAAAGGTAGAGGGGGTGACGGATGTCGGCCGCCGGCCTGGTCAGCTGCTGCGGGTCTTGCGGCGGAGCACGTCGACGCCCACGGCGAGGGCGATCACGAGTCCGATCACAACCTGCTGCCAGAACGACGTCACGTTGAGCAGGTTCAGGCCATTGCGGATGACGACGAGCACGAGGGCACCCACGAAGGTGCCTGAGATCTTGCCGAGGCCACCGGCGAGGGAGGCGCCGCCGATCACGACGGCCGCGATGGCGTCGAGTTCGTAGCCGGCCGCGGCCTGCGGCTGCGCGGAGTCGAGGCGCCCGGCGAGCAGGAGCCCGGCAAGTGCGGCGAAAAGTCCGGCCAGGGCGAAGACGATGACCAGGATGCGCTTGACCGGCAGTCCCGACAGCCGGGCGGCTTCGGCGTTGCCGCCGACCGCGTACATCGAGCGGCCGATGACAGTCCGGTTGAGCAGGAAGGAAGCGGCCAGGGCGGCGAGCACAAGGATGATGATCGGCATCGGCACCGGGCCCAGGTTGCCGCCGAGGAAGGAGACCTCGGCCGGCGTCGAGATCGGACGGCCGTCGGAGATGACCAGGGTCAGTCCGCGGGCCACGCTGAGCATGGCGAGCGTGGCGATGAACGAGGGCAGCTTGCCGTAGGCGTTGGCCAAACCGTTGATGGTGCCGGCCAGGGCTCCGACGAACAGACCACCCAGGAGGGCGATCCAGCCGGGGAGGCCGGCGCTGGCGAACATCCAGCCCGACGACATGGCCGACAGGGCCGCCACGGCACCCACCGAGAGGTCGATCCCGCCGGCCACGATGACGAAGGTCATCCCGAAGGCCAGCACGGCCACCGTGGACACCTGGATGCCGATGTTGAGCAGGTTCTGCGCGGTCAGGAAGTCGGGAGTCGCGATGAACAGGGCGATGCAGAGTACGACGAGGCCGACGAGGGCGCCGTTGTTGGCGAGGAACTTCTTGTAGTCGAGGCCGCGGCGCTTCATCGGCAGAGTTGTGGTGGACATGGTGGCTTCCCTATCTCTGTTCGTACTTCTCGTCGACATCGCGGGCGGCGAGTGTCATGACTGCGTCTTGGGTGGCCTCGGCGGCGGTGAGCTCGCCGGCGATCCGGCCGTCGCGCATCACGAGGATGCGGTCGCTCATGCCGAGAATCTCGGGCAGTTCACTTGAGACCATCAGAATCGCTCCCCCGGCCGCCGTGATCGCGTTCATCAGTTCGTAGATCTCGACCTTGGCGCCCACATCGACGCCGCGGGTGGGCTCGTCGAGCAGCAGCACCGTGGAGGCGGCGATGATCCAGCGGCCGAACACGGCTTTTTGCTGGTTGCCCCCGGAGAGTGCGCCGATCGACTGGTCGATGGTGTGCATCCGGATGCGCAGTTTCATGGCCACCTCGGCGGCCCGGCTGCGTTGGCCGGCGAAGTCGACCAGACCCAGCTTCGCGGTGGCGGCGAGCGTGGCGTAGCCGAGGTTGTCGTTGACGGATGCGTCGAGCACCAGCCCCTGTCCCTTGCGGTCTTCGGGCACGTGCCCGATGCCCGCTGCGATTGCCGCCTGGATGCTGCCGTTCGGCAGCTGCCGGCCGCGCACGGCGACCGTGCCGGAGGTGTACCGGTCGGCGCCTGCGATCGCGCGGATCAGTTCGGTGCGCCCCGCGCCGACCAGCCCGGCGATGCCAAGCACCTCGCCCGCCTTGACGATGAAGCTGATGTCACTGAACGAGCCGGCCGAGGTGAGCTTGTCGACCGTGAGGATCTCGGTCGCCTGGCTCATGTCGCCGGCCGACCGCGGGAAATGGTCTTCGATGTTGCGGCCGACCATCAGCTTCACGAGGTCGTCTTCGGGGGTGGAGGCCGGCACCTCGGCTATGAACTCACCGTCGCGCAGCACGGTCACGGTGTCGCCGACCTCGGCGATCTCGTCGAGGTGGTGGCTGATGAACAACATGCCCACCCCACGGCGGCGCAGGTCGGTCATCACGGCGAACAGGCTCTCGGTCTCGTGGCGGGTCAGGGCCGCGGTGGGCTCGTCCAGGATCAGGATGCGGGCGTTGATGCTGAGCGCCTTGGCGATCTCGACCAGCTGCTGCCGGGCGATGCCGAGGTCGCCGACCAGGGTGTCCACGTCGACGTCGAGGCCGATCAGGGCGAGGGCGGCACGCGCCCGATTGCGCAGGGCGCTGCGGTCGACCAGGCCGTGCTTGGTGGGCATCCGCCCCAGCATCACGTTCTCGGCGATGCTCATGGTGGGAACGAGGTTCAGTTCCTGGTGGATCGTGGCGATGCCGAGTTCCTCGGCCGCGCGGGCGGTGGGCAGGGTGACTGTCTGCCCGTCCACCACGATGTGGCCGGCGTCCGGCTGGTACACCCCCGCCATCATCTTGATCAGGGTGGACTTGCCGGCACCGTTCTCGCCCAGCAGCACCTGCACCTTGCCGGCGTAGACGCTGACGGTGACGTCTTTGATGACCGTCACCGGTCCGAAGGTCTTGCCCACGTTCTGCAGGGTGACCAGTGGTTGTTGACTCATGTCAGTTCTTCCTCGGGCTCGGCCCGGATGCGGGTGAAACGGCTGCGGGTGAATCGGGCACGCCTGAGATGGGCGCCGAGGACGACGCCCGGATGATCAGTTCGCTGGGCAGCACCACCGACTCGGGGGTGCCTCCGCCAATGACCTCGAGCAGCATCTTCACGGCGATCCGGCCCATGTCCTCGACACTGTGCGAGATGACGCTGAGCGCCGGGTCGAGCAGGGCGAACCACTCGATGTCGTCGAACGCGATCAGGGCCACGTCCCTGCCGATACGCAGCCCGCGCTTGTGAAGAATGGCGATCGCGCCCACGGCCATCGGGCTGTCGGCGGCGAGCAGGGCGGTGGGCGGCTGGCGCAGTTCGAGCAGCGCGTGCACGCCGGCCGAGCCACTGGCGGCCTGGAAGTCGCCGAAGTAGACCAGCTCGGGGTCCTGGCTGAGGCCGAACTCGGCCACCGCGCGGGTGAAGGCGGCGAACCGGTCCCGGCCGGTCGAAATGGCCTGCGGGCCCGAGATGTAGCCGATGCGGGTGTGGCCGGCCGCGGCCAGGTGTGCAACAGCCTGGCGGATGCCGGTTTCGCTATCCGTGGTCACGCTCGGCACATCAAGGCCGTCCACGGTGCGGTCCACGAAGACGGTCGGGATCTTGCGTTCGATCAGCGAACGGATGCTGCCGCTGCCGTCCCCGAGCGGTGCCACGACGATGCCGTCCACTCGCCTGGAGATCAGGGTGTCCAGGTACCGGTCCTGCTGTTCCTTGCGCTCATTCGCGTTGCCGAGCAGCGTGACATAGCCGGCAGCCAGGGCGGCCTGTTCGACCGTGTGGGCGAGGTCGGCGAAGAAGGGGTTGCGCACATCCGACACCAGCAGGCCGATGGACTCGGTGTGGGTGCTGCGCAGGGCGCGCGCCTGGGCGTTGGGCCGGTAGTCGAGCTGGGCGGCCGCGGCGGCGACGCCGGCCCGAGCCTCGGGCGAGGTGGCCGGGCTGCCGGACAGGACCCGGGAGGCCGTGGCCACGGAGACGCCGGCCAGGGCGGCGACATCCTTGATCGTGATGGCAACCATCTCTCACCTCTTCGTGTTCGTGCGGGTACCCGGCGTAGTCGTGGAATCGTTTCCATGGAAACGATTCCATATTAGGTCCTAGCGACGGCCACTGTCAACGAGCTTCGTCGCCGGCAAGCAGGACGGCCCGTGGCGACGCTGGCACATCAACGGCACCCTCATGGATGAGGGAACCTGGCGGGGCGGCACGCGCACGGGTGACTGGGTCTGCTAGAACTCGGACGGGTCCATCCGAAAGTCACAGGCCTTCCGATAGCGGACCTGTCGGCCGCGCTTCTGGACAAAGATACGAAACTGCTATCCACAAAAAGTGAGTGACACTCGCCTACATGTGCCCCTTAAGGTATCCTCATAACATGACGAACCTCGCGGATGACCTCAGGCAGGCGGCCGACGCTGTCGCCCTGCTGGGCTCCTCGAGCGCCGACCTCGCGGCTCTTCCCGACGCCGAGGCTTTGGCCGGCCAGAAGCGGATCGCCTGCGCGCGCCGTCTGCTCGACACCTATGCCGCGTTGATGGCCGCAACCATCGCCGAACGTTCCCGCCCGGAACTCGGCCACTCGGGGCTGGCCGCGCAGCAGGGGTTCCTCTCGCCCGAGGCCCTGATCCAGAAGTGGACCGGCTCGTCCAAAGGTGACGCCTACAAGCTGGTCGCGGTCGGCACGATGATGGCCGACACCGAGGCGGCCGACAAGCTGGTCGAAGAGGCACTCTCGACGCTCTCGACGCCCGACGCCGGTGCCGACGCCGATGCTGTCGACGTCGCGGCGTTTGTTGCGAGGGTGCCGTGGCAGGCCCCGATCGCCCGGGCCGTGACCGCCGGCACGCTCTCGGTTGACGCGGCCGAGTCGATCCGGGCCGGGCTCGGCCAGATCGACGCGGCAGTCACCACGGAGAAGCTCCGGGTGGCCCTCGAGACGCTCCTCACCGAGGCGTCAACGTTGAATGCCGACGAGGTCTTCAAACGGGCGAGACGGATGCGCGACCTGCTCGATGAGGCCGGCATCGCCGCCCGGGAGAAGCAGGCCCACGACGACCGCTACCTGAAGGTCTACCGGCTGAGCAATGGCAACGTGCGCCTGAACGGGCTCTTCGCCCCCGAAGACGGCGAGTTCGTGCTTTCCACGTTCGACTCGATCACGGGCCCGCGCCGCGGCGGGGTGCGATTCGTGGACGCGGAGCGGGCAGCCTGGGCAAAGAAGATGCAAGACGACCTCCGCACGACCGAACAGATCGCCGCGGACTCCCTCGTGCAGCTGCTGAAGATCGCCGGCGAGGCCGACCCAAGCCGGGTCTTCGGCGGCCGCCGCCCGGCGGTGCGCGTGATCGTGACCGA
>NZ_SOHB01000012.1:0-23743 GCF_004403055.1 Cryobacterium sp. TMT1-19 | reverse complement strand
AACTCGCGGATCTCCGCCGCGTTGAACCCTGGGCTGATTGACATTTCCCATGCCTCCTACTGCTTGTGAAGTGGCTCACAAGCAGCTTGACGCAGAGGGCACAACCCGGTTTTGCCGGTTTTAGGGCCTGAATCGGCAAAATCTCCGTCGAATTGGTTCAGTTTGCGCTGGGGGAGGGCACCGCGTAATGTTGGACGCTGCTGCGCATATCTGTGCGTGCACTGCTGGTTCGCTCGCTTCCGCTTCGCGGGAGTGTCGTCATGCCAGCCGACAAGAGATCTTGGGAAGGGCATTCGCCCTTCGGTATTGGAGGAGAACCATGGCAGCTACTTGCCAGGTGACCGGAGCCGTCCCCGGCTTCGGACACAACATTTCGCACTCGCACCGACGCACCAAGCGTCGCTTCGACCCGAACGTTCAGACCAAGAAGTACTACGTACCGTCGCTTCGCCGCAACGTCACGCTGACCCTGTCCGTCAAGGGCATCAAGGTGATCGACGCTCGTGGCATTGAATCGGTCGTCAAGGACCTTCTCGCTCGTGGGGAGAAAATCTAATGGCCAAGCAGCATGACGTCCGCCCGATCATCAAGCTCCGTTCGACGGCCGGCACCGGTTACACCTACGTGACCAAGAAGAACCGTCGCAACGACCCCGACCGTCTCGTACTCAAAAAGTACGACCCCGTAGTGCGCAAGCACGTTGACTTCCGTGAGGAGCGCTAAAAATGGCGAAGAAGAGCATGATTGCCAAGAACAACCAGCGCAAGGTTATCGTCGAGCGCTACGCCGCGAAGCGCCTTGAGCTCAAAAAGGCCCTCGTCAACCCGGCCGGCACCGATGAGTCCCGCGAAGCTGCTCGCCTCGGCCTGCAGAAGCTTCCCCGCAACGCGTCGCCGGTTCGCCTGCGCAACCGCGACGCGGTCGATGGACGTCCCCGTGGACACCTCAGCAAGTTCGGAATCTCGCGCGTGCGTTTCCGCGACATGGCTCACCGCGGCGAACTGCCCGGCATCACCAAGTCCAGCTGGTAACACCGCACCAAGCCGCTTAGGCGGTCATTCGGAACCTCGGTTCTGAAGCGAGAGGATGTCGACTCCGGTCGGCATCCTCTTTTTTTCGCCCACAGCGAAAATGAAGCCGTTACGGCAGCCAAACCGGCTGGAAACGCCGCAAATCCGCGGAATTCCGCGGTTGTCTGCTAGATTCAACCCGGTCCAACCGGCCAAACGGAGTCGCTCCTCGGAGCGTCGCCCGCAATACGTGAATCCCTGTTTTTACAGACAAAGGTCCGAGGAGGACACTCAATGGCTGACAAGTCGCTGAACAAGACCGAGCTCGTTGCCAAGGTTGCCGCAGACTCTGGCCAGAGCCAGGCTGCAGTTGACAGCGTTCTGAACGCTTTCTTTGCAACTCTCGCCGACACCGTCGCGAACGACGGCAAGGTCACGATCCCGGGCTGGCTCGGAGTCGAGCGCACCGCTACCGCAGCGCGCACCGGCCGCAACCCGCAGACCGGCGAAGAGATCGCCATCGCCGCGGGCCACCGCGTCAAGCTGACCGCTGGTAGCAAGCTCAAGGCTGCCGCCAAGTAGGTCGCGAACCAAGAAAGCAGGGCGTCGGCTTCGGTCGGCGCCCTGCTTTCGTCTGTGACGTCACACGTCAGCGAGCCTCGTGCAGCGTGCGTCCACCGGGCACGGTTAGGCTGAGTCAGTGCTTCGTCTCGTGCGTATCTCCGGTCCGGCAGTGCTCCTGCTGGTCGCGACGCTGGCGACGCTCGTAGCGCTAGCCTACGGCGGCGGCGCTTCGGCGCAACTGCTGGCCGATCCGGGACCAGTCGTGCGGTGGGGTCTCCCGCTGGCCAAGCTCCTCGTCAACCTCAGCGCCGCCGGCACCATCGGCGCCCTCGTGCTCACCCTTTTCGCCCTGAGCCCTCGGGAACCCGAATACAACGCGGCCCTCGATTTCGCCGCTGGGTCCGCCGCTGTCTTCACCGTGGCATCCGCCCTCACCGGTTTCTTCACCTTCCTGCAGGTGACGACCATTCCGCTCAGCTTCGATGACCGGTTCAGCGCCACCGCCGGACAGTTCTTCAGCGACATCGAGATCGGCCAGGCCTGGCTGATCACCACCCTGATCGCGGCCTTCGTCACCGTCTTGTGTTTCGCGGTGCGTTCACTGACCGGGCTCGTCTTCGTCACGGTCCTCGCCGTGGGTGCCCTGGTGCCGATTGCACTACAGGGGCACGCGGCCGGCGCCGAGGGGCACGACGTGGCCATCACCGCCCTGGGTCTGCACCTGGTCTTCGCCGCGGTCTGGCTGGGCGGGCTGCTGACCATCATCGTGCTGCGCAAGCAGTTGGCCGGCGGCCGCCTCGATCCGGTCATCGCGCGCTACTCCTCGCTCGCCCTCGTTTCCTTCATCGTCGTCGCTGCGTCCGGCTACGTCGGCGCCGAACTGCGGTTGGGTGCCTGGGACCGGCTGCTCTCGCCCTATGGCATCCTCGTTCTGGTCAAGGTCTTCGCCCTCACCGTGCTCGGCGCGTTCGGCGTGCTGCAACGCCGGTACGTGATCGGGCGGATGCTGCGGAGCACCCCCGCAGACGCCCAGACCCCCGCACCCCGCCGGAGCGTCTGGTTCTGGTGGCTCATCGTCACGGAACTGGCGTTCATGGGGCTCGCCTCCGGGGCTGCCGCCGCCCTCGCCAAGACCGCGACGCCGGTCGAGCAGATCACGGCGACCGAGATCCCCACCTCGACGCCCGCCCAGATCCTGACCGGCGAGCTCCTGCCGCCGCCGCTCACTTTCAGCCGCTACTTCACCGAGTGGAACTTCGACCTGGCCTGGGTGCTGTTCTGCGCGTTCGGCATCTTCTTCTACGTGTCCGGGGTGCGCCGCCTGGCCCGCCGCGGCGATAAGTGGCCCGTCTTCCGCACCGTGCTCTGGGTGACCGGCATGCTGATCCTGTTCTACATCACCAACGGCGGCGCGAACCTCTACGCGAAGTACCTCTTCTCCTCCCACATGCTCATGCACATGGCCCTGACCATGCTCGTGCCCGTCTTTCTGGTTCCCGGGGCGCCGGTCACTCTCGCCGCCCGGGCCATCCGCAAGCGGCAGGATGGCAGCCGCGGCGCCCGCGAGTGGATCCTGTTGGCCGTGCACTCGACGTACGCGGGGTTCCTGGCCAATCCGCTGGTCGCAGCCGTGCTCTTCGCCGGTTCACTCTGGGTGTTCTATTACTCCTCGCTATTCAGCTGGGCGACGACCGACCACATCGGCCACGAGTGGATGATCGTGCACTTCCTGATCACCGGCTACCTGTTCGTGCAGTCGCTGATCGGCATCGACCCGGTGCCCTACCGCCTGCCCTACGCCGGCCGCCTGCTGCTTCTTCTGGGCACGATGGCCTTCCACGCCTTCTTCGGTGTCACCATGATGACGGGCACCGGGCTGCTCCTCTCCGACTGGTACGGGGCCATGGGGCGCGATTGGGGGCTCAGCGGCATCGAGGACCAGCAGATGGGCGGTGGCATCGCCTGGAGCGTCGGCGAGATCCCAACGATCGCCCTGGCCATTGCGGTGGCCATCCAATGGAGCCGCAGCGACGAGAAGGAAACCCGCCGCAAGGACCGAAACGCCGCCCGCACGGGCGACGCCGAACTGCTCCAGTACAACGCAGGCCTGGCCCGCCTCGCCGCGCACGACCGCTCGGAGTAGCAAGAAAGCGTTCAGCAGGGCAGCCGCCGCCGGTCAGCGCAGCTGGAGGGCGAGCGACCCGTCCGAATTCACGGTCACGCTGATCGCGACTGCAAAGGCCACGTCCTCATCCCGCACCTCGACATCGCCGTCGAAAAGCGACTGCACCTCCACCACGATGTGCGCCTGCCCCTCGGTGTCGGGCATCTCGAAGGTGGAGTCGCCGGCCACGAGGGTGACTGGGGGATACTGGGCGATCGACCAGATCGGGTCGTCCCGCACCCGGTCGTTGATCTCGATGCCGAATGGGCAGTTCGTGGGCTGCAGCACCTGTTGCGTGGTGCAATCGTCGAGGAAACGGTCCAGCTCGGCCTGGACCTGACCGATGAATTGGGCGTTGGGCTGGGCGTCGACCGTGACATCCGTCACCCCGGACGCGACGACCGGCACCGTCTGCGAGGCCGCGTCGAGCAGGGTGGAGGAGTGCTCGAACGAGTAGAGGGCTGGTGCGAAGGCCAGGTAGGCCGCCTGGTTCGAGAACGTTTCCGGCGCGCCATCGGCGGCGTGCGCACGCGTGTCGAGGGTCAGCCTGTTCACCGAGAACGTGGCCTGGTGCAGCACGTTCACTCGCAGCACGGCCAGCGGGCTGGTGGTGAAGCGCCAGCTGTCGAAAACGACGAAGAACGTGCCGGCGCTCTCCACCTGGAAGGTCATCGCCGCGGGTGTGCCGTTCAGCCGGAACTCGTAGTCGACCGTGTGCCGTCCATCGGCCGACTCGTCGTCAGCGGTCAGACGGATGTCGGTGAGCTCCCCCAGCACGGAGTTCCGCAGCAGGGTGTCCGGCAGGTCCTTCGGCAGCGCGGCCGCTTCGAGCTCCGCAGCCGTGGGTCTGACCCCGGGAAGCAGCAGCGCACCGGCGGTGTCTTTGCGGGCCAGGGCGTCGAGATACTGCCCCACGAAGCTGCCGGCGCTGTAGAGGTCGCGGTTGAGCGACCCGATCGTCGCGACCAGGCCTGCGCCGAGGAGGGCGGCAACGATGACCACGGCCACGATGGCGCGCCGCTCGTTACGCCGGCGCCTGCCGTCCCGGTTACTCACCCCCACATCCTACGGGGCCGGTTCTCCACCAACCCGTAGACCGGGGCCGACGCGTGCAGCCGGGCCGGATACAGTGGTATGTCCCGTCCGCACCCCATCGAAAGTGCCCCCCCGTGTCTGAGATTCCGCTGTCGCGCGAGCAGGCCGAAGTGTTCGAGGCCATCGAGGGAACCCGGCAGAACGTGTTCGTGACCGGGCGCGCCGGCACCGGCAAGTCGACGCTGCTCAATCACCTCGCCTGGAACACGAGCAAGCAGATCGTGATTGCCGCTCCCACCGGGGTGGCGGCCTTGAACGTCGGCGGCCAGACCATCCACTCCCTGTTCCGCCTGCCGATCGGCGTGATCGCCGACAACGCGATCGACCAGTCCGACCAGGTACGCAAACTGCTCAACACGATCGACACGGTCGTCATCGACGAGGTGTCGATGGTCAACGCCGACCTAATGGATGCGATCGACCGCAGCCTGCGTCAGGCGCGGCAACGGCCGAACGACACGTTCGGCGGCGCGCAGATCGTGCTTTTCGGCGACCCGTACCAGCTGGCCCCGGTCCCGGGGGATTCCGACGAGCGTGCCTACTTCGCGGACACCTACCGGTCGATGTGGTTCTTCGACGCGAAGGTCTGGCAGGGGGCCGACCTGCGCATCTTCGAGCTCACCGAGGTGCACCGGCAGCGCGACGCCGACTTCAAACACATGCTCAACGCGGTGCGGCACGGGCAGGTCACGGCCGAGATCGGCGGCGCGCTCAACGCCGCGGGCGCCCGCACCCCGCCGAGGGAGGGCGTGATCACGCTGGCCACCCGCAACGATTCCGTGAACCGGATCAACGCATCCGCTCTCAAACGCCTCCCCGGCAAGGCGCTGACCGCCAAGGCCGACGTCACCGGCGACTTCGGCGGGCGCACATTCCCCGCCGACGAGGTGCTCGAGCTGAAGGTCGGGGCGCAGGTCATGTTTCTGCGCAACGACTCCAACCAGGACGGCGGCCCGCGCTGGGTGAACGGCAGCATCGGCACCGTCACTCGGGTCGATTCGACGGTGTACGTGGACATCGACGGCGAAACGCACGAGGTCGAACCGGCGGTGTGGGAGAAGTTCAAGTACACCTACAACCCGACCACGAAGAAGCTGCGCAAAGACGTCGTCGCCGAGTTCACGCAGTTCCCGTTGCGGCTGGCGTGGGCGGTCACCATCCACAAATCGCAGGGCGCCACCTATGAACGCGCGGTCGTCGACCTCGGCGCGCGCGTGTTCAGTCCCGGCCAGACCTATGTGGCCCTCAGCCGGCTGACCAGCCTGGACGGCCTTTATCTGACCCGTCCGCTGCGCCCGAGCGACATGATCGTGGACGAGAACGTGCAGCGGTTCATGCGCGGCCCGCGCCCTACCGAGACCCCCTGCCCGGTCACCCTCGCCGACTAGCCCCGTGTTTACCGCCGCGGCTGCCCTTCTCGCGGCTGCCTCTCCCGCCGCTGCCTACGAACCAATTCGACGGAGATTTTGCCGAAAACGGTGCAGAACAGCCCAAAACTAGAGTCTCTAGCCCAAAATCACCGTCGAATTCGTTAGGGACGAGGGCGGCAGTAGGGGCAAGAGCGAGAGCCGGGGGGCCGCCGGCAGCAATACGGTGCGGCCGGACGGCGGCGTGGGTACACTCCCTCGTGCAGGGGCGCTCCTGTGTGGGCCGCGACGCGACGGGGGTCAGGCGATGAAGCTCGGACAGGCACCGATCAGCCAGGCCGCAGCCGGCCTTGTACCAGCCGGCTCCTCACCTCGTCACGCGAGCCCCCGCACACGCCACCACCGCGTGCCGGCTCTCGTCGTGAGTGCCGCCCTCGTGCTGACGGCGTGCACCGCGGCGACGGATGCGTCCCCGGAGGCCCGCGCGCAGGCGGCGGCCCCGTTCTCGTCCAAGGTCACGTCCCGGCTGGATGACGTGCTCGCCGAAGCGAAGACCCTGTCCGGTTCCTCGGGGGCCATTGCCGGTGTCTGGGCGCCGTGGGCCGGCACCTGGGTCGCGTCGCCCGGGTCCGTCTCGAGGACGACACCGGGTGCCCTCACCCCGGAGATGCGATTCCGGATCGGCACCAACACGACGGCGCTCACCTGCACGGTGCTGCTCCGGCTCGTCGAGGAGGGGCAGGTGCGCTTGGAGGATCCGGTGTCCGACTACGTGCCCCGGGTGGTGGGGCTGGACAAAATCACCCTCGGGCAGCTTTGCCGCAACACGTCCGGCCTGGCCGATCACGCCTCCCTGATGGCTCCGCAGATTATGGCCAACCCCAGTCGCAAATGGTCGACGCGCGAAGTCATCGCGAGCGGCACGGGCGCACCTCGGGTGGCGCTGCCCGGCGGAATCTGGTCCGCGTCGGATACCGGGGTCGTGCTGCTCGGTCTCGCCCTGCAGCAGGCAACCCGACGCGACTGGCCGTGGCTCTACCGGCACTACGTGTTCGAACCGCTGGGCATGACGAACACCAGCCTGCCATCGCCGGGCGAGCTTGCGATCCCGGGGCCGAGTCCCCGCGGCTATGCCGCGGCCCTTGATCCGGTCGGCAGGGCCCGCTGTGGGAGCGTGCTCGATGTAACGCAGCTGTCGCCCTCGGTGGGCGGAGTGGCGGCGGGGGCGGTCTCGAACCTCGACGACCTGAAGATCTGGGCGCAGGCGCTGGCCGCGGGGACCCTCCTGTCGAAAACATCGACGGATGCGCAGTGGGCGCCGGTTCTGCCGGGTGCCGGAGCCCTCTCCTGGCATCGACACGGCCTCGGGGTCGAGCGGTTCGGCCCGCTGCTCGGTCAGTCCGGGGAGATCCCCGGTTTCATTTCGGCGGCGATGGCCGACCCGGTCAGCGGACTCACGGTAGTGGTCGCCTTCAACAATTCGACCTCCGGCCGCGGGTTCGCCGAGGCGGTCGCCCGCCGACTTGCCGCGGTCGCCGGCGCTGCGCCCGCGTCCGGAGAGGTGCCGGCACCCCAGCTGAACCTGCCCTGGACCGAAAACCAAGTCGCCGGCGAAATCCGGGCTGTCGCCGTCTGCGGATCGCAGCAGCCGGACTAGAAGGGCTGCCGGGCCCAGCGAGACCCGGGAATTATCTTTGGCCCGCAGCCGGTCAGTGGTGGGAGTGCGGTGCGCCGGGCAGAACGGCGGGGCCCGAGTGACCGGGGGACCCGTGCGGGACCGCCTGCGTGCCGGCATCCGTCGCGGCCAGGGCCGGAGTGGTCAGGCCGGAAACCAGCAGGCCGCCGAGCGTCAGCGCGGCCAGGAAACGCCAGCCCTGCGGTGCGGGTTCGGTCGCCCCGGTCACCCCGGCAGGAGTGTCGAATGCCGCCGCCCGGCATCTGGCACGCCGCCGGGTGAGGGCAAGGGAGACGGCCACGAACACGCCGAACAGGGTGGCGATGGACATCGGGAAGACCGGCAGCACTGTGGCGTCGGCTGGCACCGCCGAGGTGCTGCGGAGCGCCACCATTGCAGCCCAAACGACGCCCGGGAGAAGGGCGGCGACGAGGGCCTGGTTCGGCCAAAGATGCCTTCCTCGCACGAGCGTCGCCACACCCCAGCAGAGCTCGGCGACGCCGAGCCCGACGAAGGTGACGGCGAGCAGGGCTGGAGCGCCGGCGCCCACGGCCAGGTGAATAATCCCTGCCCCGAGGGCGGCGAAAGCGATCCAGAGGCGCGTGATCTGCGTCATGGGATTCCTGTCCGCGGTGTGGGTGGCGCGCGTGGGCTAGACGGTGACCGTGCGCGGTACGGTCTTGTCGGCTGCGAGACCGGCTCCAAGCAGCACGATGGCGCTGGTCAGATGCAGGAAGTGGTCGGCCGTGTTGAGGGCGAGGATGTTGAGCGCGGTGTCGGCGATGAAGAAACCGACAATTCCGAGGAGCAGGTACACCGCACCGACCGTGGTGTTGACGGCCTTCGCGGCGGGGGCCGTGGCTAGACCGGCGATCAACAGTGCTGCGCCGATCAGGAGGTGGGCCGTGTTGTGGAGAGGGTTGACCGCGAAGATGCCGAGAAGCAGGCCGCCATCGGTGGCGAAGAAGTCGACGCCGCCGGTCACGAAGAAACCGAGCACGCCGACCAGAACGTAGACGGCACCGAAAACAGTGGCAATGATGCGGTTGGGGGATGTACGCATGAGAAGACCTCCAGTAGATGTCACGGTGCATCCGTGCTCGCCAATTGTTCGGAATCAACGACGGTTCGGTTTGGCCGGGCACCGGTGCGTAGCCGTGACCGCCGGATAGGATCACCGGATGGGAATCAGCGCGGATACAAAAGATTGGACCTGGGTGCTGGAGCGCCCCTGCCCGGAGTGCGGTTTCTCCGCCGCCGACGTCGATTTCGCGCACATTCCGCGGCTGGTGCGCGAGAACGCGGCCCGCTGGCAGCCGGTGCTGCAGCGAACGGATGTCGCGTCGCGCCCCGACGAGCAGACCTGGTCTGCCCTGGAATACGCGGCCCATGTTCGCGACGTGTTCCGCATCTTCGACGAGCGTCTCACCCTCATTCTCGCCGAGGACGACCCGGCTTTCCCGAACTGGGACCAGGACGCCACCGCGGTGATGGAGCGCTATAACGAGCAGGAGCCGGCGGTCGTGGCCCGCGAACTCGCCGAGGCCGCGGCATCCGTCGCCGGCTCCTTCGCCGCCGTTTCGCCCGCAGACCAGGGCCGAACCGGTCGCCGCAGCGACGGTGCCCGGTTCACCGTCACCACGATGGGGCAATATTTCGTGCACGATCCGGTGCACCACCTGCACGACGTCGCCGGCGACTGACGCCACCGGCACGCAGAATACCGGCAATCGGTTGTCAGCAGGCACAAGTCAACAAAAAAAAGCACGAACGAACCGGCGCACCCCCTAATAGTGCGCCCGTTCGTTCGCGCTTGTCGCGCTGCCGTGACTTAGGCCCGGCGACGACGCCCCGTGAGAGCGCCGTAGATCACGAGAACGATGACGGAGCCGGCGATGGCGAGAAGCCAGGTCGAGATGTCGAAGAAGTTCTCGAGACCGGTGCCGAAGATGACCGAGCCGAGGAAACCACCGAGGAACGCGCCGAGCACGCCGAGGATGAGGGTGATGACCCAGCCGCCGCCCTGGTTGCCCGGCAGGATTGCCTTGGCGATTGCGCCGGCGATGAGTCCGAGAATAAGGAATCCGATGAAGCCCATAATTTGTCCTTGCGTCTTTCTGTTGTTTGCGAACTGATGAGGGTAAGTTCTGGTCAAGTGGAGAAAAGAGCCGGACTAGTCCGGGGTGTCTGCCTCGTCGACGTCCGCGACCGTGTCATCTGACGCCTGGTGCACGTCCTTGACGGTCACATCGACCGAGGTGACCTGCATGCCGACGATTGTCTCGATCGCCGTCTCGACCGCGTTGCGCACTGCGCCCGCGACCTTCTGCAGTTCGTGCGGGTACTCGACGACGATGGAGATCGCGATGGATGCCGCGGCGCCCTCGGTGGTGACGCTCACCCCGGGGGAGAGGTCGGCGACGCTGAGGGCTTCCCGGATGGCGCCGAGAGCCCTGGCCGCGCTTCCGCCGAGCGCGTGAACGCCCGGCACCTCGCGTGCGGCGATGCCGGCTACCTTCGCGACGACGCCATCGGCGATGACAGTCGTCCCTGGTCCGGTTGAAGGGACGGCTGGTCGTGCGGAGGTCGTCTGTTCAACGATGGCGTGCTCCAATCTGTCGCGGCGCGTGGCACGAGCCGGGCGACACTAGTATGACGTGGGTCGACGGGAATTCGTCACGCTAGCGCCGAAAGAAAGTTTTTGCGGGGCAGTCCCGAAGGTCGGTTCTCAGGCCGAAACCGCGAACACGACGGTCGTCGTGTGGCTCTGGCCAGCGTCCAGACGTACCTGGTCCCGGCGCACGTTCGCGGTTTCCACGCAGACCATGCCGGGCCACTCGTCGTCGCCGAAGTCGCTCATCCGGGCGGCCTTGTCGGCCCAGGGGTTCCAGACCACGGTGCTGTCGGATCCGTCGGATTCGATCGTGACGGTGCGGCCGTCCGGGTCGGCGACGGTGGCGCTGCCGCGGCTGCCCAGATAGAGGCGGTCCGTCTCGGTGCCGAAGCCCAGGGGGTTGTTCTCCGCGGGCTCGGTCAGAGCGGTCAGCTGGTTCAGGAACGCGGTGCCCTGCAGCCCCGAGACCGTCGTGCCGCGCACATCGCTCACTCGCAGATAGGTGTGCAGCGCTTCTTCGTAGCTGAGCGCATCCGTCTCCCGGTTGGTCACCCGGAGGGCGAGGGTCAGGCGGGCGCCGACGGTGACCGTGTAGCGGGCCTCGAAGCGGTGGGGCCAAGCCGAGGTGCGTGTGGCGGGAGTGTCGGTGAGGCTGAAGGTGAGCACGACGTCGTCGTCGGATTCGTGGGCATCCACGAGCTCCCACTCGATCAGGCGGGCGAAACCGTGCGACGGCGCGGCCGGGTCGAGCGCGTTCGCACCGAACCAGGGGAAGCAGATCGGCACGCCGCCGCGGATCGCGGCGGTGGCCTCGAACCGGCTCAGGTCGCTCAGGAAAAGCACTGGCCGGCCGCCGGCCGGGGTGAAGTCGGTGACGTGCGCGCCGTGCAGGTAGATCTCGGCGGAGCCGGCGCGACCGACCACTCTCACCACGGTGAGACCACCGCGGCCCTCTCCGATTCGAACGGATGCGGGCAGAGACCTGGGTGCAGCGCTTACGGAGGACATGAGCCCATTTTCGCGCTTCCCGCGACCGAGCGCCTAATGCCGATCGACGCCCCGCTGGGCAGGGTCACTGAAATCGCCTTCGACCCGAACCACTAGGCGCCATGGATGAGCAGGGGGAGTGACCACAGCGGCTGACGTGACTCCTCGAGTCGCGTCGGCCGCTGTGTCAGCCGGTCAGGCCCCCGCCCAGAGGCGGTCAATCGCGCAGGTACTGCTCCAGGCACGGCACCTTCAGCAGGGCCAGTGCGCGCTTCTCGATCTGGCGCACCCGTTCCCGGGTCACGCCCTGAACGACGGCGATCTGGTCCAGCGTTTGGGGCGCGCCCCCGTCGAGACCGAACCGGGACATCAGGATCGACCGCTCCCGCGGCGGCAGGGCACTCATGTAGAAAACGATGTCCGAAGCCCGCATGGTGAGCACGGCGTGCTCCTCGGGCTGGGGCAGGTCGTCGTCGATGATCAGCTCGGAGATGTCGCCGAGACCGTCGCCCACCGGCGACTGCAGGGACATCGGCTCGTTGTCATAGCGCAGCAGGCGCATCACGTCGGCCGGCAGGATCTGCGAGGCCTCGGAGAGCTCCGCCACGGTGGGTTCGCGGTCGAGGGTGCTGGTGAGGTCTCGGCGGATGCGCTTGATCTTGTTGAGCTTCTCCGCGGTGTGCACGGGGATGCGGATCATGCGGGATTTGTCGGCCATGCCGCGGTGGATGGCTTGGCGGATCCACCAGGTGGCGTAGGTGGAGAATTTGTAGCCGGTCATGAAGTCGTATTTTTCGACGGCGCGGACGAGGCCGATGTTGCCGTCCTGCACGAGGTCCATGATGGGCATTCCGCGTCCGGAGTAGTGCTTGGCGATGCTGACCACCAGGCGCAGATTCGCTTCGATGAAGTGGTTCTTCGCGCGGCGGCCGTCATGGGCAAGCCAGGCCAGCTCGCGGAGGAGAGAGGGTTCAATTTCGCCCTGCTCGCTGCGTTGCTCGGCGAACAGGCCGACTTCGATGCGTCTGGCCAGGTCGACCTCGTCCTCGGCGGTGAGGAGCGAAACGCTGCCGATTTTTCTCAGGTAGTCGCCGAACGCGTCCGTCGCTGCACGGTTATACGTGGCAACGGATGATGCATGTGCGGTAATGGTCATGGGTTCCTCCAGTTCGGGCTGGAACATCAGTACATATCCTGGGCGGGACTGCGTCGAGGGCCTTGACTCGGCCGGGAAGAAACCGAATAATGCTCGAGAACTGAATCAACCGTGCAGGGCGACATAGGTGATCAGGTCTCGCACCGTTGTGACAACCGCGTAGTCGCGCTCGGGGATGTCAACGCCTGTCGCCTCGTGGATCGTCTCGATCAGCCGCATGAAGTCCAGCGAGTCGAGTTCCAGATCCTGGCGCAATCGCGCGCCCTCGTCGAGATCGTCGGTGTCGACATCCGGCGCCACCTGGCGGATGGCCGCATACACGGCCGCTCGGGCCTCCTGTTCGGTCTGTTCGGTCATAGCTCCTCCGGGTTCTGCAACAGTTCGTCGATCCGGGCGAGGAATCGCCCGCCGCGCAGTCCGTCACTGACGCGGTGGTCGGCGGCCAGGGTGGCCGTGATGGCGGGACGCGCGCCGAGCAGGCCGTTCCGGGCCCACGGCTCCTCCCGCACCCGGCCGAAACCCACCAGGGCGACCTGTGGCGGGTAGATCGCGCCGAAGACGCTCTCGACGCCGAGATCACCGAGATTGGTGACGGTCAGGGTCGGGTCGGCCATCTCCGCGCGCTGCAGCCGGTCGCCGCGCGCCCGGCTCACCAGGTCCCGCAGCTGTTTCATCAGCACCTCCAGCGGCAGGGTGTCCGCGTCGTGCGCGGTCACGGCGTCGTGCACGTGGATGGCGCCCTTCGGGGTGCCGGTGATGCCGCTCGTGAAGTGCAGCAGAGCCATGTCCTCGCCCTGGGTGGCGGCGATCTCGCCGTAGGGCGGGGCCTCCCGCAGCAGGGCCGCCAGATCGAGCGTGCCCGGGTCCGGATGGCCGTCGGCGTCGACCAGCAACACGTGCCGCAGGTCCGGCAGCTGGACCCGGATCGGCGCCACCTTCTTGCGGTACAGCGCCCGCGTTGTGACCAGGGCCCGGCCGCCGCCCAGCTGGAGCCGTTGGCGTACCGGCTCCGGCCCGAAGGCGGAGAACAGCGGGCAGAAGACGCTGGCATTCTTGAACGTGCCGAGCACCGCGACGTAGAGCGCGGGAACGCGGCCGAGGAGGGAGAAGACCCGGTCGCCCCGCCCGATGCCGAGGCCCCGCAGCACGCTGGCGAAGCGGCCGGTCTGCTCGGCGAGCTCTGCATAGCTCAGGGAGTGGGTCGTGCCGTCGCCGCGCACGAAGCGCAGGGCCTCGTGAGCGGCCCTGGCACCGGCGGCATGCCGGTCAACCGCCTCGTTGGCGATGTTGAGCCCCCGATTGCCGGGCAGCCCCGAAAGAGCGTGGCGGGCCTCGTCCCAGGTGAAGGTGGCGCAGGTCTCGTCATAGTCGACGAGGTTGGGCGGCACCGTGAGGGCGCGAACATTCTTGGGGATGGTGGGCCAGCGTGTCGAGGCTTCGGTTCCTGCCGTCATGCAGCCCATGAGACCCCCGCGGGCGCGTGGGGCATAGGGTATCGCCATGGCCTCCTTTGAGCGGATTGTCGACGAGGGCGTTCTCATCGGGCTCTCCGCGGTGCGCATGGCCGTGAAGAACCACATCATCGTGGGGGCGCTGCGCGAGCACCGCGACTTCGCCGATGCCGATTACACCGCGGCCGTCCGCTCCGAATTGGTCCGGCTGGCGACGCAGAACGAGGAAGATGCCGAGCGTGTCGGCCGGCAGCGGAAAGTCCTGGGCCGGCAGCGGAGCGCGTTCGAGATCACCGACGATGACAGGCTCCACGTGCGCCACCTGGCCTTGCGACGGCGTGTGCACCTGAAGCTCGCCGGTGCCCTACGGGCCGTGGCCGTCGACGACGAGCAGGTCGCCGACCTGCTTGAGCGGGCCCGCACGGACGCCAGCGAGGAAATCGGCGCCGCGCTCGCCGCCCGGCTGGTCGAACAGGTTGTCGACCGCCGGGAGCCCGACTACGCGCAGCGGCGGGCGGAACGGGTGCGGACTCTGGTGAACACCGATCTGGCGGCGCTGATGTCGAACCGTCGGGCAGCGCTGGATTCCGGACGCTGACGGTCCCCTTAGCGGGCGGTTCGTGGCTGGACCTTCTTCACCACGCTGGACTTCAGCCGCATTGAGCCGAATCCGTCCACCTTGCAGTCGATGTCGTGGTCGCCCACGCCATCCAGCAGACGGATACCCCGCACCTTCGTGCCCACCGTGATGGCGGTCGCGCTGCCCTCGTGCGTGGGTTAGGCCCGGCCGAGCCGACACATGTGGCCAACTCAGGACATCCGTCAGCCAAGTCCATCGGCCGCCACGGACCAGTGCGGAACCGGGGCGGATGTTCGGCCCGGCCGGACGGATCTCCTGAATTGGCCACAACGCGCGCCGGATGAGTGGCAGCGCGTGCGCGCTTCGAACCTCCATCAGCCGCTCCACCCCGTATCCCGGACGAATTCGACGGAGAGATTTTGCCCAAAAATGGCCGTAAATCCTGAGAAGAAGCCGACTTGCACCAGAATCTCCGTCGAATTGGCTGGACGCCGGGCAGGGAGTCCCTGTGATGAGCAGCATTAACTCGGTGCGCTGAGCTGTGATCTTTCGAGAGCGACACAACCAATCGATTCGGATCGCTCGGCTACCGGTGCATTTCGGTCTTCTGGATCTGCCACTCGAGGTCGTCGGGGGACAGGTTGGCGTTCTTGAAGGCATCCGTCAGCGGCAGCTGCAAACGCAGGTCGGTGCCGAGGCACAGGGCAGCGGTGCCGGAGCGCAGCTTGAAGTCGAGCACGTGGCCGCCGGCCGTGCGGTCGTCGGTCAGGAAATGCGTGTGGCAGCCGGGCACGCCGATCCCCTGCTCGTAGAGCGGGGTGCGGAAGCCAGCCACGACGCCCGAGACGTCGTGCAACTCAATGATCGCGTCCTCGTCGGTTGCCTCCACCATGGGGCGGTAAGGCTTCTCCTGCTTGACGACCGTGCGCATCCGGATCCACTCGAAGTCGCCGTCGATGCGCAGGGCGTACATGTAGTTCTGCGACGCCGTCAGCTTGTCGATGAACTTCGACGCCTCCGCGCGCACGATGTTCTGCGGCAATTGGCTCTCGATATGAGGCACGAAATTCGTGACGACGGCGTAGGGCGTGTGCGCGCCCAGGTCGGCCTTCGACACCCCGCCGTCGGCCCGCAGCTGGTAGCAGGTGCCGTCGATGATCAGCATTTCACCGTCCAGTCCGTTGAACGTGCCGAGTCCGAAACTGCCGCGGCCGAGCAGGTCGCGCACGGTCATCTCGTCTTCGTAGACGCCGTCGAGCAGCGCGCTCATCAGGCTCGTCTGGAAAATTTCGTGTCGGGTGACAGTGAATTTGCTCATTGCAGCACATCGCTTTCCAGATCGGCCATCAGGTCATCTCTATTGTTGCGGTAGTCGACGTGCACGTCGATGATGCTCGGGCCGGGTTCGGCCAGGGCCTGCGCCAGGATGCCGGCGAAGTCGTCGAGGTGCGTCACCCGGTGGCCGTGGGCGCCGAACGATTCGGCATAGGCGACGGCGTCGTAATCGCCCAGCTGCACGCCGGAGGTGCGCCCGTATTTGCCCATCTGCTGGAACGCCACCATGTCGTAGGTGCCGTCGTTGAAGATGATGTGGGTGAACGTCGAGCCGAGCCGCACGGCCGTCTCCAGCTCCATGGCGGAGTAGAGAAAACCGCCGTCGCCCGACACGGACACGACTGGTGTGCCCGGGCGAACCAGGGTCGCGGCGATCGCCCAGGGCAGGGCCACGCCCAGGGTCTGCTGGCCGTTCGAGAACAGCAGGGTGCGCGGGTGGTAGGTGCGGAAGTGCCGGGCCATGTAGATGTAGTGGGAGCCCACGTCGCAGAGCACCGTCGTGTCATCCGGGAGCAGTTCGCGCATCATCAGGGTGAGGTCGGCCGGGTGCACGCCCTCGGACTCGTCCCGGCGACCGGTGGGCTGGTCGGCGTGCGCGAGGCGGGCGCGCTGCTCGGCGACCTCGGCCGCGGCGGCGACCGGCATCGACAGCCCGTTGATCTGGCGGGCGAGGGCGTCGAGGGTCTCGGCGACGTCGCCGCGCAGTTCGAGCGTGGGGCGGTAGTAGTCGTCGAGGTCGGCGGAGAGTTCGTCGAGGTGGATGATCACGCGCAGGTGGTCTTTGTTCCACTTCGACGGTTCGTACTCGACGAAGTCGTAGCCGACGGTCAGGATCACGTCGGCCTTGTGCAGAAGGATGTCCCCGGGCTGGTTGCGGAACAGGCCCACGCGTCCGAGGTAGTGCTCTTCGAGCTCGTGCGAGATGACTCCCGCGGCCTGGAACGTCTCGACGACGGGCAGTCCGGCGACGCCCAGCAGGCGGTGCAGCGCCGCGACGGCCTGGTCCGAGCCGGACCGCGCGCCGGCGAGGATGACCGGGAACTGCGCATCCTTCAGCAGGGCGGCAGCGCGCTGCACGCTCTTGGAGGGTGCGGCGCCCAGCTGCGGCACCCAGTGCGGATGCGTCATCGACACGGTCGTCGAGTCCGTGAGCACGTCGTAGGGGAGAACAACCGCGGCGGCGCCCTTGGGCTCCTGGGTTGCATCGCGGAACGCGTTCGCGATTGCTTCCGGCACGTTGTCGGCGACACTCACCTCGCCGGCGGACTTGGTCACGGCGGACAGCATGCCCACGGCATCCATTGTCTGGTGGGTACGCTTCAACCGGTCTGCGCGCGGAACCGCGCCGCAGAGGGCGACCACCGGGTCGCCTTCGGTCGTCGCCGTCAGCAGGCCCGTCGCGAGGTTGGAGGTGCCTGGGCCGCTCGTCACCAGGACGACGCCCGGCTGGCCGCTCAGACGCCCGACGGCCGCGGCCATGAAGGCCGCATTCTGCTCGTGACGCACCACGATCACCTCGGGTCCGTCGTCGATGAGAGCGTCATAGACCGGGTCGATCTTGGCGCCGGGAACGCCGAAGACCCACTGCACGCCGTAGGCCTTCAGGCATTCCACCACGCGTTCGGCGGAGCGGGTGGACGGAGCGGGGGTGCCGGCGTCAGAGCGCACGAGCGTGGTCTCGGTTGTGTCGTCGTCGCTCTGGAGCGATGAAGTAGTGGTCATTGTGATGCCTCCCGGATCGCCGTTCTGAATCGGTCTCCCTTCCATCGTCGCTGCTCATTCAATAAGAAGCAACGCCGAGTAGCGATGCAAACGATCTGAAAATGAGATGCTTAGGCCCATGGAATTGAGACAGCTCGAATTCTTCAGCGCCGTCGCCGGTGAGTTGAGCTTCACGCGCGCCGGGGACCGGCTCACCATCGCCCAGTCAGCCGTCTCGGCCGGCATTCGATCGCTCGAAAGCGAATTGGGCGTCGAACTGTTCGATCGCAGCCGCCGCCAGATCAGGCTCACTACGACTGGCGAACTGCTGCTTCCGAAGGTGCGAGACGCCCTCGACGCCGTGAACGAGGTGCGCGACGCCGCCCAGGACGCCACCCGCGCCGTCACCGGGTCCATCGTGATCGGGCTGATGACCTCGGTCACGCTCGTCAATGTGCCTCGGCTGCTCGGTCTCTTCCGCGCCGGCCATCCGGGCGTCGGCGTGCGGCTGCGCGCGGCCCGGCGGGGGTCGGCCGGGCTGGTCGACGAGCTCGTCTCGGGCGAACTGGACCTGGCCTTCCTCGCCCTCAGCGGCCCGGCGCCGACGGCGCTCTTGGCCGTGCCGATCGCTTCGTCGCCGATGGTGCTGGTGGTGCCGAAAGGCCACCGGCTCGCCTCCGCGTCGGCCGTGGGCCTGGGCGACCTCGTGCCGGAGGAGTTCATCGATCTGCCGCCCGGCTACGCCAGCCGTCAGATCGTGGACGATGCCTTCACCGCTGCCGGCCTCGAGCGGCGGGTGATGATCGAGGTCTCCGATATCGGAACGGCCGCCGAATACGTGACCAACGGCCTCGGAGTGGCCCTGTTGCCCGAATTTACCGCCCACGACGCGCTCGACGTGCACCGGCTTCCCGTGGCGAATCTGCCCGATTTCACGGTGTACCTGGCGGCCTCGCGCAAGCGGCGCGCGTCGGCTGCCGTGCGCGCGTTCGTGGAGCTCGCGCTCACCGCCGACGAGGCGCGCGGCTGATGCGAGGCGGGGCCGACAGGGTGCGTCAGTTGCCCCCGCGCAGGGCGACGATCGGCTCGATATTCGACGCCTTCAGGGCTGGGTAGACCCCGGCGGCAAGGCCGACGACGGCCCCGAGCAGCGCCGACCCGGCTGCGAGCCAGGGGTCGACGACCGGCGCCCACTGCTGAATGGCCGACACGATCACCACCGCGAAGACCCCGAGTGCGGCTCCGATCAGGCCGCCGAGTAGGCCGATGACCACGGATTCGACCATAAACTGGCTCGAGATGTTGCGCTTGGTGGCGCCCAGGGCCCGGCGCAGCCCGATCTCGCCCACCCTTTCCATCACCGACAGCAGGGTGACGTTCGCGATCCCCAGTCCGCCCGCGACGAGGGCGAGCACGCCGAGAATCAGGAAGATGACGTTCACGTCGGCCTGCACGTTCTCGCGCAGGGCGGACCTAGCCGACGGGGCCTGTACCTCGAAGTTCTCCGCAGCGTTGGGGTCCAGGGCGATCGGAGCCTGTTCCGCGACCACTTTGCCGGCGCCGAGAGCGATCCGGATCTGCAGTTCATCCGGGCCGGTCAGGCCGAAGTCGGCGCGCGCGGTGCCCATCGGCACGACCACCGCGTCGAGCAGGTCGGAGCGTCGCTCCATCCCCTCGATGATGCCGATCACGGTATATGAGGAGTCGCCGATGAAGATGGAGGGCTGGCTGTCGACGCGGTTGATGCCCAGGCGCTCAGCCGCGCGCAAACCGAGCACCGCCACCCGATCGGCCCTGGCATCGTGGCCGGTGTCGAAGTACCGGCCGGTCACGATGTTGCCGCGAACCGCGTCGAGCAGTCCGGGGGAGGTGGCCATCAGCGATGGGCCCAGGGTTGCCGGTTCCGACGGGTCGTTGACCGGCACCGCGGTGATGGTCACGGCATCGAGGGGCACCTCGCTGACGAGGCCGGCCAGCTCCACCCCGGCCAGGCGGCTGACCCGGTCCGGGGCATCCCAAGGCAATCGCCCGGTCGCGCGCTCCGAGCCGTTCATCCCGTCGGTGCTCCCCGGCTCGATCACGACCTGGGTGGCCGCGACCGCGTCGAATTGGCGAGCGATCTGGCCGGCCGCCGTCTGGGCGAATCCGATTGTCACCACCAGGGAGGCGATCCCGATCGTGGTCCCGAGCGTGGTCATGATCAGGCGGGTGGGGCGCGCCCCGATGCCATAGCCGGCCTCGACGATGAGGTCCTGCACCGAGAACCGGTCGGCGCGGGTGATGGCCGGCGCGGCCCCGCGGTCACCGTCGCTTACCGGGGCCGGAGCGCTGCTCGCTCGACGGTGGTTCGGCATCCGCAATTTCATGTCGTTTCGCTCACGCGGCCGTCGGTGATGCTGATGGTGCGCCCGGCGCGATCCGCCACGGCCCGGTCGTGGGTGATGACGATGAGCGTGAGGCCGTCGGCGTTCAGCTCCTCGAACAGGTCCATGACCTCCCCGGAGGTGGAGGCGTCGAGGTTGCCGGTCGGCTCGTCGGCCAACAGCAGCTGGGGCGAGGCCACCACGGCCCGCGCGACCGCGACCCGCTGGCGCTCGCCGCCGGAGAGAGTGCCGGGCAGGAAGTCGATCCGGTGGTCCAGGTGCACCCGGTGCAGGGCGGCGCGGGCCCGTCGTTCGCGGTCGGCGCGCGGAACTCCGCTGTAGATCGTGGCCAGCAGCACATTGTCGAGCACCGAGCGGTGCGGCATGAGGTGGAAGGCCTGGAACACGAAGCCGATCTTGCCGCCCCGCAGCGCCGCGCGTTCCGCCTCGCCGGCCAGACCCGTGAGCGCTCCGTCGAGGTAGTACTCGCCGACGCTCGGTCGGTCGAGCAGGCCGAGGATGTTGAGCATGGTCGACTTGCCCGACCCGCTCGGCCCGACGATCGAGAGGTAGTCCTGCTTCTCTACCCGCAGGTTGATTGATTTGAGCGCCTGGACCTCGGGCGGGCCGGGGAAGGAGCGGGTGACGTCGATGAGCTCCACGACGGCCGGTCGGCTCATCGCCCGACCACGACGAGGTCCCCTTCCTCGAGGGAACCGTCGACCGCCTGCACCTCGACGAAACCGTCAGCCGCGAGCCCGGCGCTCACCTCGACCAGCACGGTCTTTTTTCCGGAGCCGGTCGACACCTCGACCCGGGATTCCCCGCCCGGGCCGGCGGTAAGCGCGGCCAACGGCACAGCGAGCACCTCCCCGTCGGTGGAGCTGACCGGGATGGTGACCCGCAGGTTGCTGCCCTGGATGCTCTGGAGCTGCCCGGGTGTGAGGTCGTCGGGCGTGAGCAGGATGGTGAAGCGTCCGCTCGCCGCATCCGTTCCCTCTTTAGCCTCGGCCACGGCGACGGATGTCACGGTGGCGCCGTGCTCGGAATCGTCCTGCATCGAGAGCACGGCGGCGTCGCCGACCTTCATGAGTTTGGCATCGCTCGCCGAGGCGGAGGCGCTGATCTGGATCGTGGCACCGGAGACCCGCATCACGGAGCCCGTGATCGAGGTGCCGCGGGATACGGTGACCTCGTCGACCCGGCGGGGGAGACCCGGCAGGTACAGGATTTCGCTGGCCGGCAGATAGGTCATGGTGGCCTCGTTCGCCGTGGCGAGCGCGTCACGCGCGCTCGTCGCCTGTTGTTCGGCGGACCGCAGGGCGGATGTCTCGGCCGTGGTGTCACGAGCCGCGAGCACCGAATCGCGCCGGGTTTTCGCGAGGGTGAGGGCGTCCGCGGCATCCGCGATCGCATCGGGTTCTCCGCCCGTCTTCGCCGCGGCGAGGGCGCGCTCGCTGCTGCGCACGAGGTTGTCCTGCTCAACCCGGTCCACGGCGGACGGGCCGGATCTCACCAGGGCGAGGGACTGCGCGGCCAGAGTCACGCCGTCCTCGGCCGAGCGTACCTGGTCCGTGGCGGACTGCACCGCCGCGGCGACGCCCTCCGGTGCCTCGGGGGACGGGTAGCCGATGCGTTCATACAGGGTCCGCACGCCGGTTGCCGTGTCGGCGTCGAACCGATTGGATGTCTCGTCCCCGGCTTCGATGCCCACCGCTTCAAGTCCCAGCTTCAGCTGGAGCACGTCCGGGCCCGCCACCCCAAGGCGCAGGGTGCGGTAGACCGGCAGATCGCCGGGAAGCACGATGACCGGCCGGCCGGCCACCTCGAGTGCGATCGCCGCCGCCTCGAGGGTCGCCCCGACATCCGGGACCTGGCCGGTGACGATCGCCGGACCGCCGAGGTCGCCGGTTTCGATGGTCACCTCTACCGAGTCCGCGTAGGTGGCGTCACCGCGGATCGTGATGTCGTTGCCGAGCACCTTCTTCTCCACCGGAACCGTGATCAGGCCGGGTTCGGGAGCCGTGGCGTTGTTCGCGGCATCCGCCGGCGACACGACGAACCGGCCGAGCACGAGCCCGGCCGCCAGAGCCACGACGGCGATGGCCGACACAACCCAGATTGTGCGGTTCCCGTTCAGCAACCGTCCCCAGCCCTGGCTGCGCGTGGACACGCCCGCATCGGCAGCCTCGAGGTCACCGATCCCCGGCAGGTCACCGGCTCCCGGCACGTTCGGGCTGCCCTCTGCGAATCGTTCGGACACTACTCACCCTGCTTGTAGTCGGCGGAGAACGCCTCAAGCTCGGCCTTGTGGTCAGCCACGAACTGCTTTTCCAGCGCGAATTGCAGCTTGAGCATCGCGGCGGTGTAGTCGACCTTCTCGCTGCAGGTGAAGTCGGCGAGAGCGATCTCGATCTCGCCCTCGCGCACCTCGGCGAGGTCTTCGTCACTCGGGGCCTCGCCGGTCTCGTTGTTGTACAGGACGTTCGACAGTTCGCTCGCCGCGTTGATGGCGTCCTGCTTGGCGGAGAAGTCGGGGTTGCCCGAGTCCGCCATGCACGACGCCCATTCGGCGTCGAGCGCCTGAACGCCGGGATCCTTCGCCAGGTTCTCGTAGAGCTTGCTGATCGCGTCGAAGAGCGGCTTGTGGGTCTTGTCCTCGTAGGGGTTGTCGCCGTTGATTTCGTGCTGGGCTGCCCCCGAGCATCCGGCGTCTTCCCAGTTGTACTCCGACGAACCGTCTTCGTTCGTCATGTCTTCCGTCTGCGGCGGGCCGTAGAGCACTTCGTAGAACGCGCTCTGTTCGGTCTCCGAAAGCGAGGCGACGTAGTTCTGGTTGGGGTCGACGTAGGCTTCGGACTGCTCCTGCTGGGCCGCGATTTCCTCAGGGCTCTGGGTCATCCCATAGCCGTTGGCCGCGACCCATTCCTCGGTCTCACGTTCCTCCATGTCGGCGTCGTCGAACGACATGTTCTGCGACTGGTCGACGGGGATGTAGTCGAAGCCCTCCTCGGCCATGCAGGCCGCGGTTGCCTCTTCGGACTTCTTGGAGTCGGCGATCGCCTGCTCCTCGTCGTAGTCGCCATAGGCGGCGGACAGGTACTTATTGAGCGGGCTGTCCTCGTAGGTGAGCTCGCCGCCGGCCCCGGTTCCGCCGCCGGCATCCGACGCGCACCCGGTCAGGCCCAAGGCGGCGACGGCCATTGTCGCGATGAGTGCGGTCTGCAAACGACGATTCATTGTTCTCCCTTGACGCGGTGGTTGGGGAAAAAAATCGGCCCAAAAATCGGCCCAAAAATCGCCCCGTCAAGCCCCCCGCGATAAACATACCGTTTCCGCGAAAAATAACTCATCATCGCGGCTTTTAAGTTATCGGGCGGTGAGGAGAGCCTCGACCGCCGGCGCCGTCTGATCGAGGTGACCCTGAACGTTACTGCGGACGTGACACCGACCGTTCGCTGCACGCAGCTGACCGAGCGAGTCCGAGATCGTCGGGCCTCAACGCCGGCCCGAACGAATTCGACGGAGTTTTTGGCCGAAACGGCCCGGAAACCCGAAAAAATGGTCCCATATACGAGAATCCCCTCTGCGTCAAGCTGCTTGTGAGCCACTTCACAAGCAGTAGGAGGCATGGGAAATGTCAATCAGCCCAGGGTTCAACGCGGCGGAGATCCGCGAGTT
>NZ_SOHB01000038.1:0-58835 GCF_004403055.1 Cryobacterium sp. TMT1-19 | reverse complement strand
CGCCGACCGGGCAGGCCGCGCAGACCGGGCAGGCCGCGCAGACCGGGCAGGCCGGGCCGGCCGGCCGGCCCCCCGCCGTCCCGGAGGCGTAGGCGGCGATGTACCTCGAGGGGGTCGGGCCGCGCGTTTTCGCCCATCGCGGCCTCTCCCTTGATGCACCGGAGAACACCCTGCTGGCGTTCCGGCACGCGCTCGCGGCCGGCGCGACCCACATCGAGACGGATGTCCACGCCACGGACGACGGAATCGCCGTGCTCAGCCACGACGCTGAACACGATGTGGCCGGAACCCGCATCCGCCTCGACCAGCTCACCATGGGCGAGCTGCGCCGGGTCGGACTCGGTCAGGGGCAATCCTTCGCTTCCCTTCGCGAGGGACTTGACGTCTTCCCGGAGGCCCGGTTCAACATCGACGTCAAATCATTGGCCGCCGTCGAGGCCACGGCCGCGGCGATCCGGGACGCCGGCGCCATCGACCGGGTGCTGATCACCTCTTTCTCCGAGAACCGCCGTCGCCGCACGGCTGCGCTGCTCCCCGGGGTGGCCACATCGGCATCCGCGTCGGTCTTGATGCGCGCCGTTTTGGCTGCCGAACTGGGCCTTGCCGCTCCGGTGCGGCACTCCCTGAGGAGCTTTGCCGCCGTGCAGGTGCCGGAGTCGGTTCGTTTCCTTCGCATCCTCACTCCCCGCTTCATTCGCGGCATGCACGCGGCCGAGGTGGAGGTGCATGTCTGGACCATCAACGATGCGGAGTCCATGATCCGGCTCCTGGACCTCGGTGTCGACGGGATCGTCACCGACCGGTGCGACCTGGCCGTGGCGATCATCGCGGCGCGAGCCTGAGAGTTCGCTCCGAGAAGTCACATAACGGAAAGATAACGTCCAGCTTGATGGTTTATACCTAGAAGTCGTATCGCGAGAGGAGACCACACGATGGCGGATCGCAGTTTGCGTGGCATGAGGTTAGGCGCACAAAGCCTGCAAAGCGAAGAGGGCGTAACCTTTTCACCACGAGTTAGTCACACGTATCTGTGTGCGACGTGCGCACGGGAGACGGTCATGATCTTCTCGGCAGAGGCGGAAGCCCCTGACGAATGGGAATGTCGCTTCTGTTCACAGACAGCAACCCGGCTGGTTGACTCCAAACCGGTGATAGTGGACCATTCCGACGAGAAAGTACCGCGTACGCATTGGGACATGCTCCTAGAGCGACGCACCCGCGCCGAGCTCGAGGAACTCCTTGAGGAACGGCTGACGTTCCTGCGGGAGCGTCGCGGACAGCAGAAGATCGGCGCCTGATCGGCCCTTTCTCTCGCCGCCTGAACTGATCAGGATTACATGCTACGCGCCCGATTCCGTCGGGCGCGTAGCGCGTTAATGGAGCACAGTACAAACCCGGCGAGGCCGAGGCCGCACACCAGCCACTCGATTACCCGTCCCGCAGCCATCGCCGGGGTGACCGTGTCGCTCAGGGGAACTGACTGCACCATCGCTCCGGGCAGCCAGGTCGGCAGACTGTCGAGCGTGGCACCATCCGGCGTGATGATGGCGCTGGTGCCCACGGTGGAGATATTCACGACCGTGCGCCCGGCCTCGATGGCTCGGAGTCGCGCGATGGCCAACTGCTGCACGCTCTCGTCGGTGCGGCCGAAGTCGGCGTTGTTCGTCTGGGCAAGGATGATCTCGGCTTTGTCGTCGACCATTTCCTGAACGAGCTGGTCGTCGGCGATATCGAAGCAGATGGCGAGTCCCGCCACGATCCCGTTGATGTCGAAAACGTTGTCCCGGGTGCCGATGGAGTAGTCGCGCGCGACCAGGTCGATCAGCTCGGGAGCAAATGGCCGCCAGAACGCACGGTCCGGCATGTACTCCGCGAAGGGCACCGGATGCACCTTGTCGTAGATGTCGACGGCGCCCTCCCCCTCCTGCCACAGCAAAGAACTGTTGTAGATCTTGTTGTTCCGCTGCGTTATCGCTCCCGCGATGATCGGGACGCCCATCCGGCGGCTGAGGAAGTCCAGGTTCTTGGCGGCATCCGCTGAACGAAGGGGGTCGATGTCGCTGGCGTTCTCCGGCCATACGACGAAGTCGACCTCCTCGTCGATGACGGCCAAGGTCGCCGAAGTGTGGTCCGCCAGGATCTGCCCCGGTGAGTAGCGCGCGAACAGACCGGCATCCGATGCACCCTGGATGGCAGCCAGACGCACCTCCCCCGTCTGTACCGTCGGCCAGGCCGGTACGACCAATACGACCGCGATCGCCCCTGCGGCGATGCCTGAGCGCACGGTGAGTCGCACCGGGGTTTCGCGGAGCAACTGCAGAGCCAGGGCGCAGAGCCAGACCAGGACGAAGCTGAGCCCCGACATGCCGACCCAGGCCACCAGTGAATTGAACGGGCTCTCGGACTGGGAGATGGCCACCCTGCCCCAAGCGAATCCGCCATACGGCCATACCGAGGCGAGTGCTTCCCGCACCATCCACAGCCCAGCCACGACCACCGGCACCACGCCGAGGCGGCCCAGGCTGGTCGGCCACACCCGCGGCCCCGTTTCGAGCACGACACCGATCAGCGCCAGGCTGATGCAGAAGAATATGGTTTGCAAGCCGGCCAGTGCCAGCCAGGGCACAGGTCCGAGATAGAGCGTCAGCCAGCTGATGTGGATCAACCAGAACGCTGATCCGGCCACCAACCCGATGAGCAGGCCGGACCAGAAACCACGCCCCAGCAGGGCAAAGAGCATCAGGAAGATTCCGACCAGGGCCAGAATCCACCACGACCGATCGGGAAACCCGGCGTCCAGGATCGCGCCGGCCGCCGCGGCGAGCAGAATAGCGGCCGGCAACGGGAGGGCCAATGGCCGAAGGGTCCCCGAGATCACGTCATCAGCCTAGGCGACTGACGAGTAGGCCACGATCCCACGGCGGATCGCATCCATGGCCTTGCGAGCGGTGCGGCCGACGGGGTCGTCGGCCACGACCGAGAGCTGATCCAGAAGGTCGATGGTCTGCTTCGTCCAGCGCACGAAATCGCCCGCCGCCATCTCGGCCTCATCCAGGACGTCGATGAGCGAACCCGCTCGCGCCCACTTCCATATCGCCAGGCTGAGTCCCACCGCGAGGGGGTTGCTGCCGGGAAGCTTGTGATCGCGTTCGAGATCATCGAGGCGGCTCCACAACTCCTGGGTCTCGTGCAGGGCCTCGCGGAAGGCGCCCTTGGGCAGGTAGCGTTCGTCGATCAAACCCTCCTCGCGGCGGGGTTCGAAAACGAGAGCGCAGGCCATGGCGGCGAGACCCGCTGGGTCGAGGTCGTTCCACAGGCCCCGGCGCAGCGATTCCGCCACCAGGAGGTCACGGTCCGCGTAGATGCGCCGCAGGATCAGGCCGCTCGGGCTGAGCGTGACCGTGGCGTCGGGGTTCTCGAGGAGATAGCCGTAGCCCACGAGAACTTCGGTCACCCGGTCGAAGACGCGTGCGACGGCGCCGGTGCGTGTCGTAATCTGCTGGGTGAGGGTATCCGTGTCTCGCCTCAGCGTCCACCAGCGCTGTGCCCACCGTGCGTGCTGCTCGCGCTCAGGGCAGCTGTGGCACGGATGCTCGCGCATGCGCTTACGCAGGCTGCCGAGTTCGCGCTGGCGGCGCTCGCGCGCCGCACGGGCGCCGGTCTCCCCGGCCGCATTTTGGCGCTCGACGTCGGTGAGATTGCGACGGATGGCGGAGTATTCGGTGAAGTCGCCCAGGTGGCAGACCATGGACTGTGCGAACCCGGTCAGTGACTCCTCCTGTTGGCGCACTTTGCGTGCCAGGTCGACGACCGCCCGATCGGCCTGGAACTGGGCAAACGAGGACTCGAGGACCTCACGCGTGCGTTCCCGACCGAACTGGTCGATCAGGTTGACGGCCATGTTGTAGGTCGGTTTAAAGCTGGAATTGAGCGGGTAGGTGCGTCGAGACGCGAGTGACGCCACCGTCTGAGGGTCGAGTCCGGAAGCCCACTGGATCACCGAGTGGCCCTCGATGTCGATGCCGCGCCGCCCGGCCCGACCGGTCAGCTGGGTGTACTCCCCCGGGGTGACCGGCACTCTCGCCTCGCCGTTGAACTTCTCGAGCTTGTCGAGCACCACCGTACGGGCCGGCATGTTGATGCCGAGCGCCAGGGTTTCCGTGGCGAAGACGGCCTTCAGGAGCTTCTTCTGGAACAGCTCCTCAACGACCTCCTTGAACGCCGGAAGCAGCCCGGCGTGGTGGGCGGCGACACCCCGCTCGAGGCCGTCGAGCCACTCGAAGTAGCCGAGCACGCCGAGGTCTTCGTCGAGCAGCGTACGGCAGCGCTCGTCGACGATCTGCCGGATCTCCTCGCGCTCCTGAGCGTCGGTCAAGCGCACGCCGGCCCGCAGTACCTGGCGGACCGCCTGGTCGCAGCCGACTCGGCTGAAGATGAAGAAGATCGCCGGGAGCAGGTGTTTGCCCTCGAGCAGCCGCACGATCTCGGAGCGGTCCATCCGCCCCGGTTCGAAACCGCCACGCGGCTGGGTCCCCCGGCCGCGGTCGCGGTCGCCGCCCCGGCGTCCGTTCGCCGAGCGGACGCCGGGTGCGCGCCCGCCCGCCTGGGCCAGCCGCACCAGCTCCGGGTTCACCCGGTGGGTCCCGGCCAGGCCGGCCGCGTCAAAGAGGTCGAGCATTTTGCTCTTGACCAGCACATGTTGTTCGAGCGGAACCGGTCGCTCTTCGGAGACGATGACATCCGTTTCGCCGCGGACGGCCTGCAGCCAGTCGCCGAATTCTTCGGCGTTTGAGACCGTGGCGCTGAGCGAGACCAGACGTACGTCCTGGGGCAGATGGATGATGACCTCTTCCCAGACGGCACCGCGGAACCGGTCGGCCAGGAAGTGGACCTCGTCCAACACGACGAAGGCAAGGTTTGTGAGGAGGTCCGAATCGGCATAGAGCATGTTGCGCAGCACTTCGGTCGTCATGACCACGATGCGGGCCTGGGGGTTCACGTTCGTGTCGCCGGTGAGCAGGCCCACGGCATCCGCCCCGTATTCCGCGACGAGTTCCTGAAACTTTTGATTGCTCAGCGCCTTCATCGGGGCGGTGTAGAAGACCTTCTTCCGAGAGCTCTGCATTGCTAGGTAGATCGCGAACTCGGCGATCAGGGTTTTGCCGGCACCCGTGGGCGCGGCGACGAGCACGCTGTTACCGTCCTCGAGAGACGCGCAAGCGGCCAGCTGGAAGGGATCCAGTCCGAAGCGGAGCCCGGCGCGGAATGACTCCAGGCGGGGCCGGCCGGCGCGGGCTCGGGAGGCGGCATAACGTTCCGCGGGCGATTCAAGGTTGGTCATCGGATGCGCTCAGAGCGCTAACTCCTGTTCGAGGGAACGGGCGCGGCGGGCGTGACGTCGATCGTGGAGGAACGCGATTCCATAGGCGGCGAAGTAAAGCACGACCATAGGGATGGCAAGAAGGAACATCGAGATCACGTCGGCAGCGGGGGTGGCGATCGCGGTAAACAGCGTGATCAGCAGCACGGCGATCCGCCAGGATTTGATGATCGACTGAGCACTGATCACTCCGGCCAGGTTGAGCAGAACGATGAAGACGGGGAGCACGAAAGCCACACCGATCGCGATCATGAGCTTCAACACGAAGTCGAGGTAACTTTGCGCGACGATGAGAGCGGCGTCTTCCTTGGGTGCGAAACTCGTCATCAGTCCGACGATGTTCGGCAGAACGAACCATCCCGCGGCGCAGCCCGCCAGGAACAGCGGAATGGCGGTGAAGAGGAAGCCGAAGGTGTACTGCTTTTCGATGCGGGTGAGGCCGGGAACCAGGAACGCGAAGATCTGGAAGAGCCAGACCGGGCTGGACACGACGAGCCCCACGTAGAAGGCGATCTTCAACTTCAGGTCAAAGGCACTAGTGATGTCTGGGTAGTTCAGCTGAGCCGTGCGGTCCTGCGCCTCGATGATGGCGTAGATCGGCTCGCGCAGGGCGTCCCACACGAAATCGGACAGGAACCAGCCGACGATCGCACCAACCAGGATTCCTGCCGCAGCGAGGAAGAGACGCTTGCGCAGCTCGAGCAGATGTTGCCCCAGCGACATTTTTCCATCAGTGGCCGTGCGCCGAGGGATTCGCCCCGCCACGGGACTTACGATTTCGTCGTCGGGTCGGCTGTGCCGGCGGCCTTCGAAGAGTCGTCAGCGCTGCCGGTGGTTTCGGCGTCTTCTTTATCGCTCTTGATCTCGTTCTTGAAAATCTTCATGGACTGCCCGAGGCTGCGGGCGAGGCCGGGAAGCTTGGGCGCACCGAACAGAAGCAGAACGATGACGAGGATGATCAGGAAGTGCCATCCGGTCAGGTTGTTAAGCATCAGTATCTGTCCTTTGGGTCAATGGTCGAGTTATAAACAGTTTACCTCTGGCGATCAAGGAATCCCGCCGCCGCTGTCGACGTTGCGCCCGGTCACGCTGAACCAGTTCGAGAGCGCGGTAGAGGTCGGCGGGCTTTGTGAAGACGGCCGGTTGGAACCGGACCTGCGGCGGCATCTCCTGCCTCCGGGTGACGTCAGCGACAAGATCGCCGAGTTCTTGAAGGGCCTCCAGTGTGGCCATGACCTTCTTGAACAGGGCGAACCCGAACCAGGCCAGCATCGCGAGCAGGCCGAGCACCAGGCCGATCCAGATCAGTGCCCACGACCACCACGGCATCGTCTACTCCCCCACGTCTGTCGGTTCGGACTCGTCGTAGCGGGCCACGCCGGCGGCCGCCCACTCGCGCACGACCGCGCGCGCCTCGGCCGGGTCAACCACTTCCACGACTCCGGCGAGGCCGGTGACGAGGCGTTTGAGGCCGTGATAGTGAGCCACTTTGAGTGTCCTCCGCACGCGGTCCCCGTGTGCGCCGGGGGCGCCGTATGGTGCGTAGTCTGCGAGCAGCGGAACGGCAGACGTCGGGAGTTCAACCGTCACATCCTGGTCGGACGCGGAGCCCTCGAAGAGGGTCTCGGTCGGCACAGCATCGGCGGACCGGGGGTTGGTCGGCACGTCGGTCACGTGCAGATCGCTCATTCGGTCGAGGCGAAAGGTGCGGGCCGCTTCGCGGAGGTGGCACCAGCCGCGCAGGTACCAGTCCCGGTCCACAGACTGGATGCGCCACGGGTCGACCCGGCGCAGTTCATTCTCGCCGCGGGCATTCAGGTAGTCGAACTCGATCTGTACTCCGCCGCGGACCGCGGCTTGCACGACCGCGATGCTGCTGCGGGCATCCGTGCCGGAGACGGCAACTTGGCTGGGAGCCGCTGAGGCGCTGCGGGTGAGTTTCGCCATCAGCGACGCGATCGCGTCGACGTCGGCATTCTCCGGTAGCGACGACAGGTATTGCAGGCCGGCGATCAGCGCGGCGGCTTCTCGGGCGGAGAAGCGCGGCGAGTCGTCGATGGCCACGAGGTGGGTGAGCACGATGAGGTCGTTCGTTTCGAACTCTTCCCAATGGATATCGAACAGGTCGCCGTGCAGGTACTGGCGGGTTTCCCCGGGGATGCCGGAAACCGCGATGAGGTTGACCGCGTCGCGCACCCGGTCAGGCGACACCCCGAAGTGCTCGGCGACGTCGGTCACGCTGATGCGGTCATGGTCCATCAGGAAGGGAACCAGCGCCAGGAGGAAGGTCAGCTTGTCGGATGCTCCGAGTGCCGGACCGCTGTTCATTCGTCTGCCGCCGTCGTGGTGTCCGGGTGCGCATTCAGATCGAAATCGGTGTGGGCATCCCGCACGGTGATCAGGCGGGACCGGACCGCCGTGCGCAGGGCCGCGGGCGAGTGCACCAGAACCTCCGGGCCGTAGCCGGCGAGCTCGTCGGCGAACACGTTGAGATCGGTGAAGTTCAGGTGGAGAGCGGATGCGTCCGCGTTCGTTCGAATCTCTCCCGGGGCGTCTCGCTTCGACAGCCTCACCGCGGCATCGCTGCCCGGCCGGGCGGCGATCACGGCGATGTTGGCGGTCCACAGCGCCTCGAGCTCGCTGAGCGCTTCCTGCCCCTGACCGTCACCGTGCGCCACGAACGAGGCTCCGGGGACCGTCACCACCGGGCCCACGATCCGGGAGAGCAGGTACGTGCGGGTTGCCACAGCATCCTGGTCGGTACCGAACAGGTGCCATCGTCCGTCGTGCAATACCACGGCGCGGGGCTCGACCTGACGGCGGCGCGCCGCCGCCTCGCCGGGCTTCAGATAGAGGAATGCGACAACCTGACCGCGATCCATTGCCTTGCTGAGCGGTTCGAAGGACGCCTCCCGCACGCGCAGGGACGGCGAGTAACCGAGCACGGGATCGCTCGAGTCGATGCCCAGCGCATGCAGTTTCGTCATCGCACGCCTGGACTCCGAAGACAGGGAGCCCTCCCGCCAGACCGTCGCGGCAAGCTTGAGCAGCATGAGCTCGTCCGGGCTGAAAGTCACGTCCACCGGAAGCTCGTAGAGTCCCTTGGGGATGCGGTAGCGCAAATGGTGGTTGCTCCCGGGATCGTCCGGCGGCTCAACCACCTCGAGCGGAATGCCCAGTTCGCGGATGTCGTCTTTGTCTCGCTCGAACTGCCGCTCCAGGCTCGCGTTGTCGCCGCCGGGGAGGTAGCGCTGGCGGTACCCCTGCACGGTGGACAGAATATCGGCCTTGGTCAACCCGACTTCCGTTGCGATGAGCGCAAGTACCAGGCTGAACAGGCGTTCTTCTACCGAAACACGGCTGTTCTTTTCAATGGTGGACGGCACCCTGCGAGTCTATCCGCCGCTTGCAGGCCGAGACTTAGTTCACGCCGAGGACATCGACGACGAACACGAGCGTTGAGCCTGCGGGGATCTTCTGCGAGGCCTCATCACCGTAAGCCTGATCCGCCGGGATGACGGCGATGACCTGCGAACCGACGGTCTGCCCGATGATGGCCTGGGCGAACCCGGGGATCAGCCCGCCCTCGGTCTTGGAACCGTCCACGATCAGGAACTCGGCCGGTTTCCCGGTCTGCCAGCTGGAATCGAAGACCGTGTTCTCGTTCCAGAGCACGCCCGTGTAGTGCAGGGTCGCGGTGTCGCCTTCCGCGACCTGCTCGCCATCGCCTTTCTTGAGGACGCCGATCTGCAGCTCGGTCGGCGGCTCACTCGACGGAATGGTTAGGCCGGGGGTTCCATCAGTCGCAAGGACAACGGACGGAAGCCCGCTCGCGACCGGCTGGTTGGCGCCGTTGGCCCGGAGCAGGTTGGCGCGCACGACGTCGATCACGAAGACCAGCGAGTCGTCGGCGCCGATGCCACTGTTGGGGTCTCCGCCGGCCGGGCCGAGCCCGTCGTCCGGGGAGACGATGAGAGCCAGCCGGGATCCGACCTGGGCGCACTCAAGGCCCGTCGCCAGGCCCGGGAGCGATTGCTCGTCGTCCAGGACGATGCTGGCCTGGTTGACCCCGTCGTACTCGCCCGCGCTGATCAACGCACCCGTCGTACCGTTGTAGAGGCTGAGGTCGAGCTTGACCAGCTGATCCGGGACGAGACCGTCACCCGTGCCGGCGATGATCTCACTGGCCTGGGTGGTGTCCGTCTTCAGCGGGGTCGGGAAGTCCACCGTCGGCGCGGAACCGAATTCGCCCGACACCGACACGAGCTTCGACGCTGCCCCCTTCGTGGCCGGCGCCTGGCAGTCTGCGGCGTCGGCGGGGGTGCTGCAGCCGGTGAGGACCGCGACCAGCAGGCCAGCGGAAGCGATGAGTGCAGGAGCTCTACGCACGGGATCTCATTTCAGTGTGGGGCAGGTGATTGTGCGGGACAGGGGCAAATTCGGGGCCGGATGGCAGGCCGACCCAATTCTAACGGGCGTTGGGTGCGAGGTCGTCGGGTTCGCCCGCGTCGAGCCCGCGAGCCTTAGAGATGGCCGCGCCTGTCTCGGCCATCCGCACGCGCTTGCGCATGACCTTCGAGCTGACACTGCGTTCGCCGAGAGCGCCCGGCGTCCAGGCCTCCACATCGGCATCGGAGAAGTCGGTCTTCGACGGACGGCGCTTCAATTCGGGAAGAATCGTGTCCGGGGCGAGACGGCGGGCCGTGATCAGGAAACCCGTGTGCCCGATCATCCGGTGATCGGGCCGCACGGCGAGACCCTCGACGTGCCACCCGCGAACCATGGTCTCGTTCGAGTCCGGGTTCGTGTAGAAACCGGTCGCACGGATGGCCTCGGCCACTCGCGAGAGCTGGGTCACCGTGGCCACGTAGCAGAGCAGCACTCCGCCTGGCTTGAGCGCGTCCGAAACAGAGCCCAGGCACTCCCAGGGCGCGAGCATGTCGAGCACGACCCGGTCCACGCTCTGGGCCGGCATCGTGTCGGGCAGGGTATCGGCGAGGTCGCCGAGCGTGATGCTCCAGTTGGCGGGATCAGACCCGAGAAAGGTCGCGATATTGTCACGGGCTACATCCGCGAACTCGCTGCGGCGTTCGAATGAGGCCAGCCTCCCGGCGGGGCCGATGGCGCGCAGTAGCCAGAGCGACAGGGCGCCGGAACCGACGCCGGCCTCCACCACAGTCGCCCCCGGGAAGATATCGGCCTGCGCGATGATCTGGGCGGCGTCCTTGGGATAGATGATGGCAGCACCGCGCGGCATCGACATCACGAAGTCGTTCAGCAACGGCCGCAAGGCGAGGTGCTCCACGCCGACGTTGTTCGTGACGACCGAGCCGTCCGGGACACCGATGACGTCATCGTGCGCCAGGATTCCCCGGTGGGTGTGGAAGACCTTGCCTGGTTCCAGGGTGATCGTGTTCAGTTTGTTCTTGGGTCCGGTTAGCTGTACCCGGTCGCCGATCCGGAAGGGTCCGCTGTTTTGGATGACCTGGTTGTCGCTCATGCGTGGGTTACGTCCTTGCTCTCGGGTCAGTGTGGGTCGGTCGGGGCCGGCTTGCGGCCGAGGGATCCGCGACGGGCGGTGTACAGCGAGGTGAAACCGTGCAGAGTGCGACCGGCGAGGGTCGGCCAGAGCTCGTAGTGCGCGCTCTCAGGCAGGGAGACCATGTGCGGGACGCCGACGACGACGGCCCCGGATGCCACGGCGGCCGCGATGCCCGGAATGGAATCCTCGACCGCGATGCAGTGCTCGGGGTCGACGCCGAGCAGCCCGGCGGCCGTCAGGTACGCCTCTGGATGCGGCTTGCTGTTCGTGACCATGTCGCCGGCGATAATGGTGTCGAAGGCGGTGAATCCGACAAGTTCAACGATCTGTCGTGCCATCCGCTGCTGTGACATGGTGACCAGCGCCATGGGGACGCCGGCGGTCTTGAGATCGGCGAGCAGTTCGAGCGCGCCGGGCCGCCACGGGGCACCGCAGGTTCTCAGGAGTTCCTGGACACGGCTGGTGAGCCGGTGCACGATGGCGTCGCCGTCCAGGTCGACGCCCCGATCCTGCAGGATGACCGCGGAACCCTCCAGGCCGGAGCCGACCAGCAGCATGGCGTCGCTGTGGGACCAGACGCCGCCGAAGGACTCGACCAGTTCCGTCTCGGCCCGCATCCAGTACGGCTCGGAGTCCACGATGGTGCCGTCCATGTCCCAGAGCACGGCCGCAGGCAGGGAGGAATTGATTCGGATCGCGTTCACGGAGTTCAAGTGTAGGGGGCACCGCCTATCCTTGATGGATGGTGCGCCGTGCGGGGCACCCCGTCGAAAGAGGTTTCGGACAGTGACAGAGGCTAATGGGTTCCTCAACGGTCGCCTCCTGGTGGTGGCGTTCGAGGGTTGGAACGACGCCGGCGAGGCGGCGACCGGCGCCGTGGGCACCCTGAAGGATCTGCTGGATGTCTCCCCGGTCGCGGAGATCGACCCAGAGATCTACTTCGACTATCAGTTCAACCGGCCCACCATTTCGGCCGGCGGCGAAGACGGCCGGCGCAAACTGGAGTGGCCGGGTGCGGTACTCTACGGACCGACGACCCCCGCCGAGGCCGGGGCTCCCCTGGCCGACGACGCGCAGCTGCGCGTCAGCGGCACGAACGCCGGAAACATCTATCTGCTCCTTGGAACGGAACCGTCCCGCAGCTGGAAGGGATTCGCCGCAGAGATCCTCGACGCCGCCCTCGCCGCGGATGTCGGCGGCATCGTCTTCCTCGGGGCGATGCTGGCCGATGTTCCCCACACCCGGCCTATCTCCATCTTCGTCTCCAGCGACAACCCGCAGGTACGGGCCGAACTTCAGGTTGAGCGCAGCACCTACGAAGGCCCCGTCGGCATCCTGAGCGTGCTCGCGATCGCCGCGGAGGAGGTCGGCATTCCGACCCTGTCGATCTGGGCGTCCGTCCCCCACTACGTGCACAATGCGCCGTCGCCGAAGGCGATGCTGGCACTGATCGACAAGCTTGAGGAGATCATCGATGTCGTCATCCCGCGCGGCGACCTGGTGAGCGAGGCCGATGAATGGCAGAGCGGCATCGACACGCTGGCGGCCGAGGACGACGAGATGGCGGCCTATATCGGGCAGCTCGAACAGGCTCGCGACACGGTCGATTCCCCGGAGGCCAGCGGCGAAGCGATCGCCCAGGAATTCGAGAAATATCTGCGCAAGCGCGGCGATGGCCGGGACGGCCCCGGCGAGGGGCGCCCGCCGCTCGACTCGCCCCGCCAGCCCTAAAGAGCCACGCCGAGCAGCGCGTCGACCGCGCGGGCCAGCAGTGCCGGCTCGTCGACTCTGTCGGAGTCGGCTGCGGCGGCGTCCACGACCGCCAGCGCGCCAGGGGTGTCGAGGTCGGCGGCGAGGGCGGCCCGCAGCCGTTCAATGACCGCGTGCGTGTCGAGGGTTCCGGCCGTGCCCGCTGTCCCGAAGGCCGCGGTCCAGGCCGTGAGGCGGGCCTCCGCTGCCCGAAGGTGCGCGTTCGTCCACTCCCAATCGGCGCGGTAGTGCTGGTCGAGCAGGGCCAGGCGGATTGCTCGCGGGTCGGTTCCCGCGGTGCGCAGTTTGGACACGAGCACCAGATTTCCGAGCGACTTGCTCATTTTCTCGCCCTGATAGGCCACCATGCCGGTGTGGCTGTAGACGCCGGCCAGCGGATGCCCGGATAGGGCTGCCGCGTGCCCCGCACTCATATCGTGGTGCGGGAAGATCAGATCGCTGCCGCCGCCCTGCACCGTGAAGTCCGTGCCGAGTTCCTTCAGTGCGATGACCGAACACTCAATGTGCCAGCCCGGACGGCCGGCGCCGACGCGCGACGCCCAGGACGGTTCCCCGGGGCGGGCCGAGCGCCAGAGCAGCGGGTCGAGGACGTCCCGTTTGCCGGGACGGGCCGGGTCTCCCCCGCGTTCGGAGAACAGGGTGAGCATGGCCTCGGAGTCGAGATTGCTCTCGTCGCCGAGCGTCCACGAGGTCGCGCGCTGCGCGGCCTCAATGTCGAAGTAGATGTCGGAACCGGCGGCCTCCGTCGGCTCGGGCGCGCCTGCGGCGGCCGCGTCCACGGGGACCGGGTACGCGAGGCCGGCATCCCAGAGCTGGGCAACGGCATCCGCAATCTCGTCGATGACCTCGGTGACGGCGACATAGTCGTTCGGCGGGATGATCCCCAGTGCCTCCATGTCGGTGCGGAAGAGGTTCACCTGCGACTCGGCGAGAACCTCCCAGTCGACGCCGGTGGCGGCCGCTCGCTCGAGGAGCGGGTCGTCGACATCCGTCACGTTCTGGGCGTAGTGCACCCGGTAGCCGCCGTCCAGCCAGACCCGCTGCAGAGTGTCGAAGGCCAGGTAGGTGGCCGCATGGCCGAGGTGCGTGGCGTCGTAGGGGGTGATCCCACACACGTACAGCCGGGCGACGTCATTGGGTTTGGCCTCGATCAGGGACGCGGTGGCGGTATCGTGCAGCCAGGGTGCGCCGGACTGACCGGGGAGTTGCGGAATTTCGGGTCGTCGCCAGGCACGCATTTTCCCAGCCTAACTAGGCGGAGATGGTGTTCGTCACCAGCAGACCGATCAGCACGAGGCCGAGCATGATGCGGTAGATCACGAACGGCAGGAAGCTACGTCTGGAGATGTAGCTCATGAAGAACTTGATCACGAACAGGGCGACGACGAAGCCGATGACCGTGGCCGCCAGGGTGTCCCACGGGCCGAAAATCTCCGGGGTGCAGTTTGTCGCACCCTCCAGGCAAGGCTTGACGATCGATTTGTACACCTGGAACAGCCCGCTGCCGAGAACGGCCGGGATGGCGAGCAGGAAAGCGTAGCGGGCGGCGGCGGCGCGCTCGTACCCCATGAACAGGCCGGCGGTGATCGTGCCTCCCGAGCGGGATACGCCGGGGATCAACGCGAGGGCTTGGGCGAAGCCGTAGACGATGCCATGGGGCACGGTGAGGTCGCCCAGCCGGCGGCGCTTGGCCCCGACGTAATCGGCGATTCCGAGCAGGACGCCGAAGCCGATCAGCACGCTGGCGGTAATCCACAGGTTGCGAAGCGAGGACTCGATCTGGTCCTGGAAGAGCAGGCCGAGCGCCACGATGGGCAGCGATCCGAGGATGATCAGCCAGCCCATCCGCGCGTCCGGGTCGGCGCGCGGAACCTTGCCGACGAGGGACTTGGACCACTGCCCGATGATGCGCACGATATCGCGCCAGAAGTAGATCGCCACGGCAGCCTCGGTACCGATCTGGATGATCGCGGTGAAGCGGGCTCCCGGGTCACCTCCGGTTCCCAGGAATTCCCCGACGATACGGATGTGGGCGCTGGAGGAGACCGGGAGGAATTCGGTCAGTCCCTGCACGAGTCCCAGGATGAGTGCGTCGATGAAGTTCACGAAATGCCCTTTTGCTGTTCAGTAGTTCGAGAGCAGGTCGGTCAGGACCTGCTTGCCAAACACTAACGCGTCGAGAGGCACCCGTTCGTCGACCCCGTGGAACATCGCCGGGAAATCGAGGTCGGCGGGGAGCTTGAGCGGGGCAAAACCGTAACCCTTGATCCCGAGGGTGCTGAGGGCCTTGTTGTCCGTGCCGGCGGAGAGCAGGTAGGGCAGCACCGGAGCGCCCGGATCGTGTCGGCCGAGGGTCTCGATGACCGCATCGACGAGGGGCCCGCCGAATTCTGTTTCGAGACCGATGTCGCGGTGCATGATCACGATCTCGATGTCGGGGCCGACCAGCGCGGCCACTTCGGCGAGTACGGAATCCTCGTCGCCGGGCAGGGTGCGGATGTCGATGAGCGCCTCGGCCCGGTCCGGGATGACGTTGTGCTTGTACCCGGCGTGCAGAACGGTGGGATTGGTCGTGGTGCGCAGACTCGCTTGGATGAAGCCCGAAGCCGTGCCAGTGGCGAGGGCCAGCTCGTCGGGACCGGCACGTTGGGGGTCGACGTCGAGCACCCGTGCCAGCTCCGCCAACAGCTGGGTGGTGGTCTCGGTCAGACGGATCGGCCACTCACGCCGGCCGACCTTGGCGACAGCCTCGGCGAGCCGGGTCACGGCGTTGCTACGGATCAGCCGGGACCCGTGGGCCGCCTCGCCCCGCGCCACAAGCTTGATCCAGATCAGCGCCTTCTCGCCCGTCTGGAGCAGGTAGGCACGCTGACCGCCGAGCGTGATCGAGTAGCCCCCGACCTCGCTGATGGCCTCGGTGGCGCCCTGGAAGAGCTCCGGACGGGTGTCGACGAGGTAGTGCGAGCCGAGCACTCCCCCGGCCTCCTCGTCGGCGAAGAACGCCACGATCAGTTCACGGGCCGGTTCCTGGCCGGAGCCGAGGATGTTTTGGAGCGACGCGAGCATCATGGCGTCCATGTTCTTCATGTCAACGGCTCCGCGGCCCCACAGGAGGCGGTCCTTGATCACGCCGGCGAACGGGTCCACCGACCAGGCCTCCGGGTCAGCGGGAACGACGTCGAGGTGGCCGTGGACCACCAGCGCCCCGCGGCTGCTGTCGCGACCCGGAACGCGCACGACGACACTCGTGCGGCCCGGTTCTGAATCGAACAGCTGCGGGGCGAGGCCGAGAGACCGCAGGTTCGCCTCGACGTACTCGGCGGCATCCGTTTCGCCGTTCGAACGGCCCTCGCCATAGTTGGTCGTGTCGAAACGGATGAGGTCGCGAGCGATCGTGGCCGTGAGGTCCAGTGCAGCGTCGGCCGGTGTGTTGTCAGCAGAGGAAAGCATGCGTGTCACGCTACCGGGCCTCGCCGCCGGCCGGCGACGGTGGGCGCGGCTGGAGGGCCTCGAAATCCGTGCTAGATTATCTATTCGGCGGCCGGGAACGGCCGCTGAAACACTCGGCCCGGGTGGCGGAATGGCAGACGCGCTAGCTTGAGGTGCTAGTGCCCTTATGGGCGTGGGGGTTCAAGTCCCCCCTCGGGCACAGAAATTAGATTTGGATCATTCCGAGTCCATGTGGAGATAGGTCGCGACAATCGATACCGGTTGCGCGGCCTATTTTTTTTCCATGGTCGAACGTGCCTCCGGCTGGAACGCAGTCTCCTCGCCATCACCCCGTATCGGAGGTCCGCCGGCGGCAGCTTCACCGCCGACATGCTCGGCGCCGCCCACTTTTCCCGCAGGCAGTCGCCAATGAAGAACTGATTCATGCCACCATCTGTCAACCGTTCATCGGCCCATCTCCCGTGCGCGCCTACATCGCACACCTCATGCCGGCGATCCTCGACGGGACCGCCAATCCCGGTAGAATCTTCGACCGCTCGGTGAACCTCGACGCAGTCCCCGTCGCCAAGCGTGACAGGAGCAACCGCGAAGCCCTCACGATCATGATCGCCCTCTGACCGGCCGCGTCGCGGCCAGAGGTCAGCGACCGAGGGAAGATCGTAGGGGCTGTGCTCGCAGTTGCCCGAGGTCGCGGCTTGGCAGCCTATTCCTCAAACGTCACGTTGCCGCGGCAGGCTTCGCCCGGGCTGGGCACCAGATCCTTGAAGCCGTGGCTGACGAACCGCCCGTAGCTCTGCACGCGCCCGTCCGTGACGAAGTCGTCGTTGAATTGGGGCGGCTGGTTTTCCTCAGCATCGGGGAGGTCCCGGCCCGAATAGGCGCACGCCGAACTCGCGTTCGTTGCGCCCGGGACCGGACTGCCATTGCCACTGGTCTCGCCAGCCTGGGCCGAAGTGGCGCCGACGAAAACAAGTCCGAGTGCGGCAACGCACCCCAGTGCCATGCGTTTCATGAGTAATCCTCTCAACAAGGGACGACCCGCCTGGCATCGGGTGAGCCAGCGTCCCGCCCCACCTTCGCGGACGATACTCCTCGGTGGCTATCTGGACAACGGGCGGAAGACACATTCGGAGAGCCATCCATGACCGCGCGAACCGCTCGTTCCCCCCAGGCAGGCCAAGAGCCGCATCCGCATCCGACTTCGAGGAGTCGGTCGCCGGGCTTCGGCCGCAATTTCTCGACCACGAGCCGGTATTTGTTCTCCTACACCTCGTCAGGGATGTACCGGGACGCGGAAAGCACGGGCGGAGGTAGATCATCGACGGCCCGAGCACCAACTCGTGGAAGGCATCCGCCACGTCGTCGTGGCGGTGGATCGCTTGGGCGTCGAACCGCCGCGCGGGGCTAGACCGCTTCGGTGAGGGCCCCGGAGAGAACCTCGTCCAAAGCCAGGACGGTGTCTTCCGGCGATGTGCCGAGCGCCAGCGCCAGCTCAGACTCCAGGAGTTGACGGGACTTGGCGAGCATCCGCTTCTCACCGGCGGACACGCCGCCGTCCTGTTCGCGGCGCCACAGGTCCCGGACGACTTCGGCGACGCGCGTCACGCTGTCACTCGCCATCTTCTCTTGATTCGCTTTGAATCGGCGGCTCCAGTTCGTTGCTTCCTCCGTGAACGGCTCGCGCAGAACCTTGTAGACCTCTTCCAGCCCAGCGGCATCGATGACGTCACGCACTCCAACAAGCCCCGCATTCGCGATGGGAAGTTGGATTGTGAGCTGCGACGAATGCACGCGCAGCGTCATCGCCGGCTGGGCGACGCCCTTCAGCGTTATGGTGGAGAGCTCGGTAAGGGTGACCGCACCGTGGTGCGGATAGACGAGGGTTTCCCCAACGATGAACTTCAAACTGACTCGATTCAGATCGTGCTGCATGCGGCGTCCCGGTGGCGCCGACTAGCCGAATTCCCGGTGGCCAACCTGTCAATCGTGCCACAGTCCCCTGAACGTTCACCTTGCGGCAGCAAGCGTGGCGCGGCGACTACCCGGCCGATGGCTGCTGCTGGGTGATGCAGTGGATGCCGCCGCCGCGCGCGAACAACGGCCGCGCCTCGACCGACACGACCGTTCGGCCCGGATACGCCGCGGCCAGGATCTCCCGGGCGACCTGGTCGGCCCGTTCCTCGCCGAAGCCGCAGGCGATCACGCCGCCGTTGACGACGAGGTGGTTGACGTAGTTGTAGTCCACGAAGCCGTCCTCGTCCGTGAGTGCGGCCGGTGCCGGCAGGTCGACGATGGTGAACGGCCGGCCCGCCGCATCCGTCTCCTCGGCGAGAACGGCGCGGAGCTGCCTGGTCACGGCATAGTCCGGGTGGGCCGGGTCGTTCTGCGCGTGCATCAACACCGTTCCGGGCGACGGGAGGGCGGCCACCATATCGACGTGGCCGCGGGTTCCGTAGCGCTGCTGGTCCCGGCTCAGGCCGCGCGGCAGCCAGACCAGGCGGGTGGCGCCGAGGGTACGGGCGAACTCGGCCTCGATCCTCGCCCTGTCGACGTAGGGGTTCCGGCCCGGATCCAGTTGAACGGTCTGCGTGGCCAGCACCGTTCCCGCGCCGTCGACGTGAATGCCGCCGCCCTCGTTCACGAGCACCGAGGAGATCGCACTCGCGCCAGAGGCGGCGGTGACGAGCCTGCCTACCTCCATGTCTTTGCCCCAGCGCGCCCAATCCTGGGCACCCCAACCGTTGAATGCCCAGTCCACCGCCCCCAGCTGCCCGTCATCACCCAGCACGAAGGACGGGCCGATGTCGCGCATCCAGGCGTCGTCAAGTGGTGCCTCGATGATTTCGATCTCCGCGGAGAGGTACCGCCGAGCGGTCGCCACCTCGGCCGGGTCGACGACCATGGTGACGGGTTCGAATTCGAGGACCGCGTGGGCAACCGCGGTCCAGGTGCCGCGCGCCTCGTCGGCGGAATACGCATCCGTGCCGAGCGTGTAGCCGTCCACCGGGAATGCCATCCAGACCCGGTCCTGCGGCGCGGTCTCCGCCGGCATCAGCCAGGTCACGACTCCCCCGACGTCACCATCGCACCGAACGGAAGAGCCGGGTCGACCGGCGTGGTCAGCCCCGCATAGCTGTCCGGCCGTCGGGTGGCCAGGAAGGGAAACAGTGTGAGCCACTCCTCCCGTTGTGCTAGGTCGAGGTCGGTAACCAGCACCGCGGACTCATCACGGGGAGCCTGCACGAGCACACGACCGTAGGGGTCAGAGATGAAAGAGGAGCCGTAAAAGGTCAGGTCGCCCTCGTCGCCGTGACGATTGGGCACCACCATGAAGAGGCCGCTGGTGATCCCGTTGGCCACGATCACCTGCCGCCAGAGCGGTTGGGTGTCGAACGTCGGGAAGCCGGGCTCCGAGCCGATCGCCGTGGGGTAGACCAGCAGCTGGGCGCCGCCGAGGCCGTACAGCCGCGACACCTCGGGGAACCATTCGTCCCAGCAGGTGGGCAGCCCGATCCGGGCACCGCCCAGTTCCTCCGGCGCATAGACGGGATACGCGTCCTCGGCTGGGCCCGGTCGGAACCAGGTGTCCTCGTAGTAGCCCTCGGTGACCGGGATGTGCAGTTTGCGCGTGCGACCGAGTAGCCGACCGGTCGGCGAGACCAGGATGGCCGTGTTGTAACCGCGCGGGTCCTCCGGTGCATCCTCTGCGTCCGGTTTCTCGTAGAGGGAGGCGTGCACGACGATGCCGTGCAATTTGGCCTGCTCAGCCGCGAAGGCGAAGGTCGGTCCAGTCAGCAGGTCCTCGGCCGTCAGCTTCGGCACACCCTGTGCCCGTGCGTTGCCGGGGTATTTGCGCAGCGTCAGCTCGGGCAGGAAGGCTACGCGGGCACCCTGGTCGGAGGCCAGACGGATGCCCTCGGCCAGCTCCGCGCGCAGCGCGTTTTCGTCGACGTGCCAGCGGTGCTGCACAAGCCCGACCCGGAGCGGCGGCCGGGCCTCGCTCGACGTTCGGGTCAGCGGTTCGGCGATGCCGGTCGCGTTGATCACGAGCATGACGAGACCTCCCTGCGGAATAATTGATCACTTGATCAATAACCGTTGGCTAAAGATATATAGACTCAGGTTTCATGTCAACCGATCCGAGCGCATCGCGGCGCAAAGCACCGATCGAGCGGGCGGCGGAAATCGCCCGCGCCGCCCGCGAGATCGCCCTTGACGAGGGCTTGTCGGCCCTCACACTGCGTGCGGTCGCCTCCCGGATCGGGGTGACCCCGGCCCTGGTCAGTCACTACCAGCCGAGCATGGACTCCCTGGTGGCTTACACTTTCGGGGCGATCGTAGCCGCCGAGATCGGCGAGGTGGCGGAGGAGCTGGCGCCCTGCGAAACAGCCGTGGCGGCCCTGCAAACGCTGATCGACACTCTGCTCGGACCCGAACGCAGCACCGTGACCGCGGTCTGGCTCGACGCCTGGAGCCTCGGCCGACGCCACCCTGCGCTCGCCGTGGAGGTGGGCGTTCAGATGGACGCCTGGCAGGCGTTCCTGGCCGTCCTGCTCAACACCGGCTGCGCGCGCGGCGAATTCCGGGCGATCGACCCGGACGCCGTCGCCTGGCAGCTTTTGGCGATCATCGACGGGCTGAACGCGCACGCCATCGTGCGCTACGGCCATGCACAGCGGCTGCGCGGTCTCGTGCGCACCGTCGCCGAACACGAGCTGGGGCTGCGCTCCGGGGCCCTCGGGCCCGGGGACGACTCCGGCCGCCGACCCGAACCTGACCATCCCCCGGCACCGATTACTGTGCCTGTATGCTGAGTACAGACTTCCGGTCATGGTTCTGCTGTGAACGGACGAGCGCTGGTTGAGACAGTGCATGAGGCCCCGGCGATTCGTCGCCGGGGCCTTTCCCGTTGCGGGACCGCCACTGAACCCTCGACGTTCTCCGCTGCGGGACGGTCGCTCCCAGCGGCCGACTCCCCGGCGGCCCGGAGCCGTCCCGATTCGCGTTGACAACCCGGCGGCCCCGGAGCACTATGTGACACGATTCCGTGCCTGTCGCTGCCGCCGGGCACCTTTTCGAGAAGGAGGCCCCTGTGCAGATTCCAGCTTCCTTCGACTATGTGCGCGCCAGCACGGTCGACGATGCGATCACCCTACTCGAGCGCCACGGTCCGGAGTCCCGGGTCATCGCGGGCGGGCACAGTCTTCTGCCGATGATGAAGCTCCGGCTGGCCAGACCCGAGTGGCTGATCGACATCAACGAGCTCTTCGAACTGGACTTTGTGGTGCGCGATCGCGGCGGACCAGGCGCCGCTGCCCCAGCCGCCGGTCCTGGCTCCGGGCGGGGACGATTCCGCGGACACAGACACGGATGCGCCGGAGCGGGAAACGATCCTGGTGACGGCGGCGGACGAGGAGCGCCTGCACCAGATGTCTTTCACCGACCTGGCTCCGGACGAGTTCGCCCAGATGCGTCGCCTGGTGCGCCGGATCGCCCTCGCCACGCCGGAACGCGTCAGCAGCCGCACCCGGAAGAGCTCCCGGAGCGCCCCGAGGCTGGACCTGCGCCGCACGGTCAGGGCGGCGCAGCACACCGGCGGGGAACCGGTGCGCCTGGTCTACCGGCGCCGGCGCACGCGACTGCGCCGTTTGATCCTGCTGTGCGATGTGTCCGGGTCGATGGAGCCGTACACGCGGGTTTTCCTGTCGCTCCTGCAGGGCGCGGTCGCGGGGGCCGAGGCCGAAGCCTTCATCTTCTCGACCGGATCAACCCGGCTGACCCGTCAGCTCGCGGTGCGCGACCCGGACCAGGCTCTGGCACGGGCTGCCGCCAGCACCCAGGACTGGGCAGGCGGCACCAGGCTGGCAGAAAGCATCCGCCATTTCACGGATGCCTGGGGTCGACGTAGGCCTCGCCCGCGGGGCCGTCGTCGTGATCATCTCGGACGGGTGGGCGCTGGACGACCCGGAATCGGTGCACACCCAGATGGCCCGCCTGCGGCGCCTGGCCTACCGCATCATCTGGGTCAACCCCAGGAAGATCGCTTTGGACTACCCGCCGGTGGTGGGCGGCATGGCGGCCGCGTTGCCCTTTCTCGACGCGTTCGTCAGCGGGCACAGCTATGCGGCCCTGGCAGAAGTGGCGGCGGCGATTCGCGCCGACCGTTCGGACCCACACGAGAATACGAGGACCCGTTGATGGACATCAACAGCACGTTCTCCGTCGTCGCACCGATCGACGAGGTGTGGAAGACTCTGATGGACTTCGAACGTGTCGCCGGCTGCGTTCCGGGGGCACAGGTGCTAAACAAGTCTTCGGATGACGCCTATCAGGTCGGAATGAAAGTGAAACTGGGTCCGGTGACCATTCAGTACAGAGGTCAGATGACCGTTCTCGAACGCGATGCGACCGCGCACCGCGCCGTGTTCGAGGGGCGCGCTCAGGAGGCCCGCGGTCAGGGCACGGCGCAGGGTACGGCCACCCTCACCCTCGTCGAGGCGGAGGGCGAGACCCAGGGCACGGTCAGTGCCGAGGTGGCGCTTTCCGGCAAGGTGGCCGCGATGGGGTGCAGCATCATCGGCAGCGTCACGGACCAGATGATGGCCCTCTTCGCCGAGAACCTGCAGGCCATGGTCACGGGTCCGGCTCCGGAACCGGCGGTGCCTGCTGCCGGGGCCACGACCGGGCAGACCGCCGAGACGGTCAGTGGGACGGGAACCGCGACGGCTCCGCCCGCCGCGCCGACGGCCCGGCCCCTCACGACGGCGCCTACCTCCCGGGCGCCGCAGCCGCCCGCCGAGACCAGCCTGAACGCCCTCGATCTGGCCAAGGGCATCGTGATGGATCAGCTCAGCAGCCTGCCCAGGCTACTCGGCGTGATCGCAGCGGTGGCGTTTGTCGCCTATTGGATCGGCCGCCGCGCCGGCGGTCGGTAGACCCGGATGAGCGAAACCGGAAGGGTCACCACCTGTGCGTGAGGTTCTGTACCCGCTGCTGACGGGATGGCAGGCCGGCGGCATTGCCGGCCTGGCCACCGTCGTGCGCACCTTCCAGTCCGCCCCCCGGCCGGCCGGCGCGTCGATGCTGGTCACCGCCGACGGGGAGGTGGTCGGCTCGGTCTCCGGCGGCTGTGTCGAAAGTGCCGTCTACGACCTCGCGACCCAGGTGATCGAGGATGGGCGGCCGGTGCTGGTGCGCTACGGCATCAGCGACGACGACGCCTTCTCCGTTGGTCTGACTTGCGGCGGCATCCTCGACGTCTTCGTCGAGCCAGTCAGCCAGGTGAGCTTCCCGGAGCTGGCCGCTGTGGAGCAGGACATCACCGGATCGGCTCCGGTAGGGGTCGCGACCGTGATCGCGCACCCCGATCCCAGCCGTCTGGGCCGACACCTGATCATCCGGCCGCACGGCTTCGACGGCGATCTGGGCTCCGAACGGGCGAACCGGGCCATCGGCGACGATGCTCGCGGGCTGCTGGCCGCCGGACGCAACAGCACCCTCACCTACGGTCCCGACGGTGAACGACGCGGTGAGGGCATGCGGGTCTTCGTCAACAGCTACGCCCCGCGCCCACGGATGCTGGTGTTCGGCGCCATCGATTTCGCGGCCGCCCTGGCCCGGCTGGCTTCCTTCCTCGGCTACCGTGTCACCGTCTGCGATGCCCGCGAGGTCTTCGCCACGCCGGCCCGGTTCCCGGAGGCCGACGAGGTCATCGTCGGCTGGCCGCACCGCTACCTGGCCGAGCAGGTCGCGGCCGGGCTCGTGGATGAGCGCACCGTCGTCTGCGTGCTCACCCACGACCCGAAATTCGACGTGCCGCTCCTCAAGGTGGCCCTGACCCGCGGCCCGTTCGCCTACATCGGTGCGATGGGGTCTCGGCGCACTCACGAGGACCGACTGACCCGGCTCCGCGAGGCAGGTGTGGGCGAGGCGGAGCTGGCAAGGTTGCACAGCCCCATCGGGCTGGATCTCGGCTCCCGAACCCCGGAAGAGACAGCCGTGTCCATCGCCGCGGAGATCATCGCCGAGCAGTGGGGCGGCACCGGAGAGCCGCTGGGCAGCCTGGCCGACCGGATCCACCACGACGACCTGGACGAGCCGACCTCGGTGTAGCCGCCGCCCTACTCCCGCATCCCGAAGCGGGCGTAGATCGGATGCAACCACCTCGGCGCCCACCAGAGGCCCTTCTCGAGCGAGGTCATCACAGCGGGAACCACGATGGTGCGCACGAGGGTCGCGTCCAGCAGCACGGCCACGGCGAGAGCGACGCCGATCTGTTTCATCTGCAGCAGATTGCCGGTCGCGAACCCGGCGAACACGATCACGATGATCAGGGCCGCGGAGGAGATGATCCGGCCCGAGCTCTGCAGACCCGTCTCGATAGCGAGCCGCGTGGCCTCACCCGCCTCGTAGTGCTCCTTGATCCGGGCGAGCAGGAACATCTCGTAGTCCATGGCCAGGCCGAAGCCGAAGGTGAGCACGAGGGTCAGGACCAGAGGGTCCACCCCGGCGATCTTATCGGCATCGAAATCGAGCAGGCCTGCGAGATTTCCCTCCTGGAAACCCCAGACCAGGATGCCCACGGAGGCGCCGAGCGAGATGACGCTGATCACGAGGGCGGTGAGCGGGATGACCACGGAACCGGTCATCAGGAAGAGCAGCAGGAACGTGGCCCCGGCGATGATCAGGGCAGCCCAGGGCGCGCCGGCGACCAATGAGTCGACATAGTCGACCGACGCGGCATCCGTGCCGCCGACCCAGTGGTCGAAGTCGGGCCGGTCGTCCCGGATCTCCCGCACAACGGCCGGGCCCGCGTTCTGGTCGACGCCGACGCGCGACACCCAATGCCCGTTCACCAGGGCCGGTGGTGTCGTGCCGGTGACGTTCGGCAGCGTCGCCACCTCCTCGGCCCAGGCCGCGGCGGACGCCTCATCGGTGTCCGAGACGAGCTGCACCAGCGGGGCCGTGGCGAGGGGGAAGAGGTCGTTCAGCGCCGTGACAAACCCGTACTGGGTCGAGGCCTTCGGGATGGCGTCGGCGCCGCCGCTGGACACATTGATGTTTAGCGCGGGGCTGCCGAGCAGGAGGAGCACGGCGATGCCCCCGAGCGCCACGAGCACGGGCGCCCGTTGCACGCGGCGAGTCAGCCGGGAGAAGACGCCCTCCCGGGGGGCGACGTCGCCGAAACGGGTCAGGAGGGGACCGAGGCCGGGGATGCGGGTCAGCAGGCCCGGCTTCAGCAGCCGTTCGCCGAAGTACCCGAGCAGAGCCGGCACAAGAACGAGCGCCGTCAGGATGGCGATCAGCACCACGGAGACCGCGCCGATGGCGATGGCACGGATGATCGTCGGTTCGAAGACCAGCAGGCCCACCGTGGCGATGGCGAAGGTCAGACCGGAGTAGAGCACCGTGCGGCCGGCCGTGTCCGCCGTGATGCCCACCGCCTGCAGCATCAGCTCGTGACGTTCCGTACGCGTCTCGCTGTCGCCGGCCCGCTCCACGAGTGCCCGGAACTCCTCGCGGAACCGGCTGACGATCAGGAGCCCGTAGTCGATGGAGAGCCCCAGCCCGATCACGGTGATGACGTTGAGCACCGTGGTGTCGATCTCCATCAGGTAGCTGAAGCCGAAGAGTGCCCCGAGAGCGCCGGCGATCGACGCCAGCGCCCCGATCAGCGGGATGCCGGCCGCCAGGAATCCGCCGAAGATGATCAGCATCACAAGGAGGGCGATCGGCAACGCGATCAGCTCGCCCTTCTGCAGGTCGGCCTCGGCGACCGCCACCAGGGATTCCACCAGGAGCGGGGTTCCGCCGACTTCCACGGTGGCGTCCGGCTCAAGCTGCCGGACCTCGTCGGCCGCCACGCCGAGCCGTTCTTCCACCTCGCCCAGCAGGTCATCACTGAGGTCACCGTCTGGTGCCACCATCTGGGCGTTCAGCAACAGTCCGGTGCCGTCGGGCACCAGGAGAGGCATCGCAGCCGGGTTCGGCGAGCCGTCAGGGAGCGGTGGGATGACGAGCGGGTTGATGACCTCAGTTACCCCGTCGACTTCCAACAGGTCGGTCGTGGCCGCGGTGAGGATCAGGCCCAGGTCCGGGGAGGACAGGTCGACGTCGTGGATCAGCAGAGAGAGAGATTCCATGTCTGCGCCCTCGGTGCCCTGCAGCAGATTGGCGGCCTGGCTGGCCTCGCCTTCAACGGTGGGTCCGGCGCTGGAGAGCCGCTGGAAGAGGTTCTCCCCCGTCACCCCGATCAGTGCCGTCGCCACGCACGCGGCGATCGTGAGCGCCCAGACCAGCAGTGAGGTGAACCGGTGACGGGCGATGAAAACGCCCAGTGTGCGCAGCATGGCAGAAGTCCTCCGGTCTCAGGCGGCTACCGCCAAATTACTCCACCCGGCGCCGACGGACCGACACCTGTCGGGTGCCGGGGCACACCGCGCGAGGTGTACGCTCGGAGTCATGCCCCGTATACCCATGGGGGTATCCTCCGGGTTGGCCTGTTCGCTGCCACTTGGGACGAACGTGCGCCGCAAGATCCTTGTCGGTCGAGTCCGGGGCTCTGCGACAACTTCATCCCGAACGAATTCGACGGAGATTCTGCTCTAAACAGCGCCTGTGGGCTAAAAAATGGGAGTTTGACCCAAAATCTCCGTCGAATTGGTTCGAGACCGGAGACGACTAGGACTCACACTCACCTAGGGTGCCTCATCGACGATGCCGATGAATGCGTTGCCGATGCCGTCGACCTCGGTGCGACTGAGGCCGGCGGCGGCATCTGGGAGTTCCTCGAATCCGTGGTAGTCACAGGTCAGATAGGTGAAGGCGGGCCACCACTTCTTGGGACGCGCGGCTTCGGAGAACCCGCAGACATCACAACGTAGTTCCACCCAGACCGGCTTCTTGCCGGTGCGGTTGGCCCGAGACTGCACGAGCCACGCCGGCGGATTGCGCTCGATCTCGGCCAGTTCAGCCTCCGACATCCGGGAGGGCAGTTCGTGGCGCTGCGCCATTTCGATCGGGATATCCAGGCGCAGGGCGGCGATTCGTCGGGTAATCATCTTGATCAAGGATAGGCGTTCCCGGGCGGGGTAGCCTCGTCGGCTACGGCACTCCCTGCGTCAAACTCGACTTTCTCGACCCGCCGACGTCGGCCGAGGCCCGGAGCACCAACGGTGCGATCACGGTGCGGCTGCCACCGGACGGGGTGACCTACCGGGTGGACGCCCGCACGACCAACCGCGAGAGTGACAGCGGGTCGGTCCCGAGCGACCCCTCCCCCACCGTTTCATCACCGCGGCGACCACCAACGGGAAGGTGACGGTGGAAGCCCGCTGACCGTTCAAGGGGCACGCCCATGAAACACTGGGGTATGCGCGATACCCTCTCCCCCCTCGGCCTGCTGCTCGACGTGGACGGGCCGATCGCCAGTCCGGTGTCCCGGACCATCGCCATACCGAGCATCATCACGGATCTGATCAGCCTGGCCGGAGCCAACGTTCCGATCGCATTCATCACCGGGCGGTCGTCGACATTCATCCGCGAGAAGGTTGTCGCGCCCCTCCGCGCAGCCGGACTGCCCGAGTCGATGCGCATGTACGGGGTCTGCGAGAAGGGAGCCGTCTGGTTCCCGATCACTGCCGCGGGGATGGGCGAGATCGTCGTCGATGACAGCGTGGCCCTGCCGGCCGCCGCCGTAGATATGCTGCGCAACCTCGTCGCCGACGGGTTCAGCGACACGATGTTCTTCGACGAGACCAAGCAGGCCATGGTCTCGGTCGAGCAGCGCACGGATGCCGACCGCGGCCGGTACCAGGCCGCCGCGGTGAGGTTCAACGAGGCCGCATTCGGGGTGATGGTTGAACTCGGGCTGGGCATCCGTTTCGGTGATCGAGTCGTTCCGGACCAGGCCGGCACCGTGGGATTCCGGATCGACCCGACGATCATCTCGACCGACATCGAGTCGGTCACCCTGGACAAGGACCGCGGCGCGGAGCGGGCGCTGGCCTTTTTCTCCGAATCGGGAACACTCCCCCGGGTCTGGCGCTCGGTCGGCGACTCGCGCAGCGACTACCTGATGGCCGACCACCTGCATGCCGCCGGCTATGACGTCTCGCATGTGGATGTGCGGCCGTCCGACGGCATCCTCGAGCGCCCCTACCCCGTGATCGTAGAGGGGTCCCTGATCCACGACGCGGCCGGCGCAGAATTCCTCCGGTACTGGGCCGACAAGCTGGGCCTGCGCGAAGCGGCTACTCCGAACTGAAGCGGATGCCGTCCTGCAGGCGGCTCCGCAACTCGAACACCTTCTCGAAGCTGCCGCGGTCCATTCCGGGCAGCCCGCTGCGCAGCACCCCCATCAGCCGTGACCTCGGCAGCGTGATCACGGTCGGGCGCCGGCCACGTCCGGGGACCGTCAGAGGGTCAGTCAGGGCCTCGTCGGGCAGCACGACCAGCACAGCGGTGAACCTCACCCGCAGCGACTTCGCCAGAGCCCGCACGACACCCTCGACGTCTTCGATCGGACGAACATCGGGGCCGAGGGCGTCACCGACGAGCTCCCCGCGCCGAAGCTGCACCGGCCCGCCCCAGTCCTCGGACAGGACCGCGAACAGTCCCGCCGGGCCGAGCACGACGTGATCGACCTTGCCGCCCCGCGTGCCGGCAGCCACATCATGCCAGGCCGTGAAGCCGATCCCGAGGGCGGAGACGAGTTGTGCCGTTGATTCCTCGGCCAGAGCCTTCGCCAGCCAATGCCGGATCTCCCGCGGCGCCGAACGGATCAGCGTCGGGGCATACGGGTCATCGATAGAGGTTCCGCGCCCGGCCCATTCCCGGAGCAGTTCGAGGTAACGCTGGCGCGCCTCGCCACCCGGATGGCCGTACATGCGCGCGCGCGGCCCAGCCTGCGTGGCCTGCCCACGGCCGGCTCCGGAGGCGTAGGCGGGGCGCTCCGGCTCGGGGAACGCGTCCGGGTATCGGCGGCGGTCATAGTCGGCGCGCCCCTCCGGGGTTCCCACCCGCTCCCACGCGATCTGAACGAGGTGGAAGGCGGCGGCGTCTCCGCCGACGTCCGGATGCGTGTGGCGCAGCAGGCGACGGTAGGCACGACGGAGTTCGTCGTCACTTGCCGACGGGCTGACGCCAAGTACCTCGTAGGGCGACGCCGCGGCCGGGCTATCTGACATCCAGCGTTCTCTTTCAGCGTTAGTGCGGCCGGCAATGGAACAGCCAGCCAATCGTTCCCTCACACTACCGACCCTGGCTGGCATAACACCGGATGCGCCCCGGGTCTCGGCCCGCAGAGACCCGATTTCATGGCACGATCAGCATATGACGACGCACGGCCAACGCCTCCACCGCTCGAGTACCCGACTTATCGGCATGTTCGCGGTGGGTGTCGTCGTCGCTGTTCTGGCCGGGGTGTGCGGGAGCTGGACCCTGGCTCCGATCGCGGGCTGGGCGGCCGCCTGCGTGACGTATGTCACCTGGGTGTGGATCACCATCGGCCCCATGGACATCCAGAACACGGCCAGCCATGCCACCCGGGAGGATTCGTCCCGAGGTGCCGCCGACATCCTGATTCTTTTCAGCAGCCTCGGCAGCCTCGGCGCTCTGGTGTTCCTGCTGGTGGGGACCGACACCAGCTCGGTCACCGCACGGGGAATCCTGGCGGCGGCGGCGGTGCTCAGCGTCGGACTCTCCTGGATTCTGGTGCACACCCTGTTCACGCTCCGCTATGCCTCGCTCTACTACTCCGGGCCCGACGGCGGGGTGGATTTCAACCAGGCGGTGCCACCGAGTTACGGGGATTTCGCCTACCTGGCCTTCACGATCGGGATGACTTTCCAAGTGTCAGACACCAGTCTGCAAACGCACGCAATTCGGATGACGGCGCTGCGTCACAGTCTGCTCTCGTACCTGTTCGGCTCGTTCATCTTGGCTACCCTGATCAACCTGGTGGCCGGCCTGTTGCGCTGACGAGGCCCGTCAGCCGGCGAACTCCCGGACCGGGCGCACGGCGCTCCCGCCGTAGACGGCCACCCACACGCCACCGTCGCTGTCCACGGTCAGCCCGTCGGGGTAGCCGGCCGCGGCCGGAAAGCCGGCAAAGGGAAATAGGCCAGGGAACCGGCCATCCGAGTCGCAACCGCCCTCGTTCATCCCCAGGCCGGGAACATTCCAGAGCACGTCCAGCTTGGTGACCGTTCCCGCGGCGTCCTCGAGCGCGAACCCTCGTTCGAGCGCGAACCCTCGTTCGAGCGCGAACCCTCGTTCGAGCGCGAGGACGGCTCCGCCGACACTTCGGGGCCGGAGGGCCGCCGCGATCGAGCCGACATGGTGCCGGGGGCTGCTACCTAGTCGCGGAGGATCTGCACCGGGATGGCCACGGCCAGGGAAACGCAGAGGATGCCGCTGAGGAAGATCGGCAACTGCCAGGCCGTCACCTCGAACGCGAACCCGAACAGCCAGAGACCGAAGACGAAGATGGCCATTGCGACGGTGAAGGCGACGGCGTTCATGGTGCGATCCTTTCGAGCGATGCCCGCACTGAACGCCGGGCCGATGAGTCGAGCGTACCCGGTCGAGCGTCAGACCGGCGACGGCGCCCCGACGGGCTCGATGAGTTCCGGACCGTCACCGCGCACCGGGGCGACCTCGTGATAGCTCAGGCTCTCGACGGTCTCCCGGGAGGCGGCCACCGCGGCGTCGACCAGCGCCTGGTCACCCGGAGTATGGGGGTCGAGCCACTGGTCCCACCATTCTTCCGCCAGGATCACGGGCATCCGGTCGTGGAGGGCGGCCAGGGGACCCTCGGCGTCCTGGGTGAGAATCGTCGCGGACAGTACCCACCGGGCCGGGTCGTCGTCGGCCAGGGCCGGATTGCGCCACCAGGAGTAGAGGCCGGCAAAGGCCAGTGGAAGACCGTCGTCTGAGTGGATGAAGTACGGAGTCTTCACGGTGCCGTCCGTGTGCCACTCGTAGTAGCCCGTGGCCGGGACCAGCGCGCGCCGAGAGGCGACCGAACTCTTGAAGGTGGGCTTCTCCGCCGCCGTTTCGGCACGGGCGTTGAAGGTGGCGAAGGACGACTGCAGCTCGGTCGCGAATGAGGGGACCAGGGACCAACGCGCGCCCTCGAGCCGGCGCACGACCGGCCCGGCCTTGGCTGACTCGAGCACGATCGGGATCTTTTCGGTGGGTTTGATGTTCCACGACGGTTCCGGCAGGTTCTCGCCCTCGTGCTCGACATCGAACATCGCGGCGAGATCGGACGCCGTGTCCGTGATGATGAATCGACCGCACATGGGGACAGGTTACTACCGGACGCCGACACCCCGGCCTGAGAGCGCAGACCGTGCGGGCCATCCGCTAGCGTCGATTCCGGCGTCGGCGAGGCGCAGGAGCGAGGAAGACCGTCAATGGACGAGCGGAACATGCAGGATCGGTACAGTGCGGATGTACTTTCCCCCGGCTGGCGGGACGCTGGCCGGAAGGTCATTCCGAAGCAGGAAGCCATGCCCGACCTGGTCGTCGAAGAGGTCGCGACCGGTTTTTGCGGTGCCGTGGTGCGGATCGAGAAGAAGATCGTCACTCTGGAGGACCGCCACGGTCAACTGCGCCTGTTTCCGCTCGGCGGCGGATTCTTGATTGACGGCGAGCCGGTGGTGCTCGTCGTCCCGGTCAGGGCGGCGCCGCAGGGCCGCGCCCGCACCGCCTCGGGATCGATGGCCGTGCGAGATGCCCCGGCACGGGTGGCCCGAGCCAGCCGCATCTTCGTCGAGGGCCGGCACGACGCCGAGCTTGTGGAAAAGGTCTGGGGAGCCGATCTACGGATCGAGGGGGTCGTCGTCGAGTACATCGAGGGCGTCGACAACCTCGAGGAGCTCCTGCAGGAGTTCCGCCCGGGACCCACCCGGCGGGTCGGGGTGCTGGTCGACCACCTGGTGCCCGGATCGAAGGAAAGCCGGATCGCCGACGCCGTGGCGCGCGGACCGCACGGCCGGAATGTGCTCGTGGTCGGGCATCCATATATCGACGTATGGCAGTCCGTGAAGCCGAACCGCCTGGGAATCACGACGTGGCCCGCGATTCCGCGCAGCATCGAATGGAAGCACGGGATCTGCGAGGCCCTCGGCTGGCCCCACGAGGACCAGGCCGATATCGCCCGGGCCTGGCAGCGGATCCTGGGTCGGGTGCGCACATTCGCCGATCTGGAGCCGCAACTGCTGGGCCGGGTGGAGCAGCTGATCGACTTCGTCACCACCGAGTAGTGCAGGGTGCGCCCTGATCGGGTCATAACCTGCAATCAACGTAACGCTTTGGAACCGAATTGGCACGGAATCTGGATGCACCGCGGCGATGTGGGCTAGGGTTATCTAAGTAGTTGTAGTGCTTGCACGTCTTAAAACGCGGTGACCCCGGTCGCCGCGGCGTATTCCTTTCGGAAGCGGACGACGAATACCGCGACGAACGGCCTCGAAAGTCGGGGCCTTTCTAACACTCCTGGAGGAGTCATAATGGCAACAGGTACCGTGAAATGGTTCAACGCTGAAAAGGGCTTCGGCTTCATCGCTCCCGACGACGGAAGCGCCGACGTGTTCGCGCACTACTCCGCGATCGCATCGAACGGCTACAAGTCGCTCGACGAGAACCAGAAGGTCGAGTTCGAGGTAACCCAGGGCCCGAAGGGTCCTCAGGCCGAGAACATCCGCGCCCTCTAAAGTGCGCAACTGCTCAACTAGCGAGGCGGCTTTCCGAGTCGCATAGCTCACGAGCTTCGACAACGCCCCTGCTTCGGCAGGGGCGTTGTCTGCGTTAAGCGAACTATTTGACGAGGTCCTGCCAGCCGTCACCGTCGACGTACTCGAAGATAAGGTTGGTCTCGGTGTGCGCAACCGCCGGATGCTCCGCCAGATGCTGCAGGACGAAGTCACGCAGGTCCGACGCGTCCGCCGCGGCCACGTGCAGCAGATAGTCGTCGGCGCCGGCGGTGTGGAACAGGCCGATCACCCCGGGCCAGTGCGGCGCCGCCGCCCGGAACGCGTCGATCTGCACGCGGGCGTGCTTGACCAGACGAACCGAGATCAACGCCTGTAGGGACGCGCCCAGCGCGGCCAGATCGATATTCGCGCGGTAGCCTCGGATGTGGCCCAGCTGCTGCAGCCGGCGCAGGCGCAGCGATACGGTCGACTCGGCGACGCCGATCTCCGCGGCCAGCGCCGCACCGGAGGCACGGGCGTTGACGGACAGCGCACGCAGGAGCGCCCGGTCGACCCGGTCGATTTCGGCTTTCTTCGGTTCCATCGGCCTACTCTTTCTTCCGTGAGCAGTTTATGCGAAAGCTTCCGCTGATTCGCAAGAGTCTGCAAGGATGATTGCGCCGTGCGGCAGAATCTGTTTGTGTCTGTGCATGACGCCAACGCTTCCGCTGCCGCCCCTGCCTCCCCGCGGACCTGCCCTGCGGCCATCGGCCCCGCACCCGGACACGGTTGCCGTGCACGGCGGGATGGCCGGGCTGACAGCGGCCGGTTCGCATGTGCCCGTGATCGACCTCTCCACGACCAATCCGCTGGCGGGAGTCGAGTGCGGCGGGGACTCCTACGAGAACCTCGCCACCGGAGGTACGATCCGCGAGGGCGATTCCGCGGTGTACCAGCGACTCTGGCAGCCCGGAGTCGCCCGGTTCGAAACGGCGCTGTCGGCCCTGGAGGGCACCGAGGGCACCGTCGCCTTCGCGAGCGGAATGGCCGCGCTGGCGGCCGTGCTGATCGCATCCGTGGCCGGCGGCACGCCCCACGTGGTGGCCCTCCGGCCGATCTACGGCGGTACCGACCATGTACTCGCCACCGGGCTGCTCGGTACGACTGTGTCGTGGGTCGATCCCGACGGGGTTGCCCAGGCAATCCGGCCGGACACCGGGCTGGTCATCCTGGAGTCCCCAGCGAACCCGACGCTGGCGCTGACCGACATCCGTGCCGTGGTCGCGGCGGCCGGCAGCGTGCCGGTGCTGGTCGACAACACGTTCGCCACCCCGGTGCTCCAGCGCCCGGTCGATTCGGGCGCCACGCTGGTGCTGCACAGTGCGACCAAATTCCTGGGCGGCCACGGAGACGTGATGGGCGGCACGGTCTCCGGCCCCGAGCACTGGATGGTGCGCCTGCGCCAGGTGCGGGCCCTGACCGGCGGTGTGCTGCATCCGTTCGCCGCGTATCTGCTGCACCGGGGGCTGCGCACGCTGCCGGTGCGTGTGCGCGCCCAGCAAGCAACCGCCGGCGCCGTCGCGGAGCGCCTCGCGGGTCACCCCGCACTGGCCCGGGTACTGTACCCAGGGCTGCCCGGGCAGGACCCGCTGGGGCTTTTGGGCCGTCAGGCGAACGGGGCCGGGTCTATCATCGCCCTCGACCTCGCGGGCGGCTTCGATGCGGCCGTGCGCTTCACCGAGGCTTGCACGCTGATCACGCACGCGGTCTCCCTCGGCGGCGTGGACTCGCTCGTGCAGCATCCGGCCTCCCTGACCCACCGCCCGGTCGAGGCCGGCGCCCGGCCCGGTGCCGGGATCGTGCGCCTTTCGATCGGCCTCGAGCACGTCGACGACCTGCTCGCCGACATCCTCGCCGCCTTGGACGTGGTGATGGACGTCACTCCCGACGTGGCGAAGGTCGTGGTGCCGAACTCCGCGGCCGCCGAACCCCAGGACGCCGTCGCCTGAGAGGCCGTTTCGGTCGAGAGTAGCCGTTCAGCGGGTCGCTCCCGCCCGGAACGGGCACCCGCGACGCTCAGATGCGGTTCCGCCGCGGGTCAGCTGCGGCCAAGGCGGCGGCGGAGCAGGTCGATCCGTTTTTGCAACTGGGTGACGCTGGCCTGTGCGACGGCGGGCCCGCCGCACTCGCGCCGGAGTTCGGCGTGCACCATGCCGTGAGGTTCACCGGCGAGCTTCGACCACATGCCCACCAGGCTCGCCAGCAGCGTGCGCTGCTCCTTGAGCGTGCGATAGAGCGGTGGCGGGTCCACCGGGGCGACCTCGCCGGTGACGGGATCCTTGCGTCGGTCGGTGGAGCGCTTGGCTTGCCGGTGCTGGCGCTGGCGCAGCAGCTCGGAGACCTGCTCAGGCTCGAGCAGACCGGGGATGCCGATGAAGTCGAACTCCTCGTCGGTGCCCGGTTCCGCCAGCTCGCCGAACTCGTCGCCGTTGAACATCACCATGTCGAAGGTGGCCTGGGAATCGATGGCCTGCCAGGTGAATTCCTCGCCGAGGTCGTCGGAGGCCTTCTCCGACTTGTTGGCGTCGGCGACCATGGCGTCTTCGGGGTTGTACATGCCGTCGTCGCCGTCGTCGCGGTTGCTGCGGTCGAGGGCGTGGTCGCGCTCCAGCTCGAGCGCGTTGGCCAGGCTGAGCAGGCTGGGCACATTGGGCAGGAAGATGGACGCCGTCTCACCGCGGCGCCGGGCCCGCACGAACCGGCCGATTGCCTGCGCGAAGAAAAGCGGTGTGGAGGCGCTGGTCGCGTAGACGCCCACGGCCAGGCGCGGCACGTCGACCCCCTCCGACACCATCCGCACGGCCACCATCCAGCGCGAGGTGTTGTGCGCGAACTCGTCGATCCGGTCGCTCGACTCCTTCTCATCGGAGAGTACGACGGTCACCGACTCCCCCGAGATCTCCTGCAGGATGGCCGCGTACGCGCGCGCCATGGTCTGGTCGGTGGCGATGACGAGGCCACCGGCATCCGGGATGCCGTGGCGCACCTGGGTGAGGCGCAAATCGGCGGCGCGCAGCACTGCGGGGATCCACTGCCCGGTGGGTTCCAGGGCGGTGCGCCAGGCCTGGGAGGTGATGTCCTTGGTGTTACCCTCGCCGAGTTTGGCTTCCATCTCGTCGCCGGCGCGGGTGCGCCACTTCATATGCCCGGCGTAGACCATGAACATGACCGGGCGCACGACGCCATCTTCGAGGGCCCGGCCATACCCGTAGTTGTAGTCGCTCTGGGACAGACGGATGCCGTGCTCGTCGGGCAGGTAACTCACGAACGGGATCGGCGAGGTGTCCGATCGGAACGGGGTGCCGGTGAGCGAGAGGCGGCGGGTGGCCGGCTCGAACGCCTCCCGGATTGCGTCACCCCAGCTCAGCGCGTCCCCGCCGTGGTGCACCTCGTCCAGGATTACAAGGGTGCGGTTGGACTGGGTCAGCTGCCGGTGCAGGGCCGCCCGGCTGGCCACCTGGGCGTAGGTGACGGCAATGCCGTGGTAGTGGTTGCCGTAGCGACCGTTGGCGTTCTTGAAGTTGGGGTCGAGCCGGATGCCCGCCCGCGCCGCGGCATCCGCCCACTGGCGCTTGAGGTGCTCGGTGGGCGCGACCACCGTGATGCTGTCGATCAGTCGGCGGGCCTTCAGCTCGGCGGCGAGCCGCAGGGCGAAGGTGGTCTTGCCGGCGCCCGGCGTCGCCGCGGCGAGGAAATCACGTGGCTGGTGCACGAAATACGCTTCCAGCGCTTCCGCCTGCCAGGCCCGCAATTTGCCGGCCGTGCCCCACGCGGCACGCTCCGGGAACGAAGGCGAGAGATGCTCGGCTGCACTCGTCCCCTGGGCAGGACCGAAAGGGGGTGGAGTATTCACGTCATACGAACTTACCCGGTGAACGGACCGCCGTGATGCGGGGGGAGAATGGAGCAATGACGACGCCGATGCATCCGTGGTCCCGCTATGTCGCCCTCGGCGACTCCTTCACCGAGGGGGTGGGTGATCCCGAGCCGACGAGTCCGGGTGGGAACCGGGGCTGGTCGGACCGGGTCGCCGAGGTGCTCAGCCAGGGCACACCGGACTTCGCCTACGCGAACCTCGCCGTGCGGGGCAAGCTGATCCGCCAGATCAGCGTGGAACAGGTGGAGACGGCGCTTGCGCTGCATCCGGATCTGATCACCTTCTCCGGGGGCGGCAACGACGTACTCCGGCCGGGATCCGACCCCGACCTCATCGCCGCCCGGGTCGAGGAGCAGGTGCGCCGGCTTAGTCGCGATAACGCCACCATCGTGCTGTTCACGGGCGCCGATGTGGGCTTCTCCCCCGTTTTCCGTGGTATTCGGGGCAAGATCGCGATCTATAACGAGAACCTGCGCGCGGTCGCGACGAAGTATGACTGTGTCGTCGCCGACCTCTGGTCGCTGACCGAGATTCAAGATGCCGGCATGTGGTCTGCGGACCGGCTGCACCTGAACGCCCTCGGCCACCATACCGTCGCCCGGATGGTGCTTTCCGATCTCAACGTGCCCAATGCCCTCGAACCCCTGAAGCCCGAGCCAATGCCAGGGCGCACCTTCCGGGAGGCCCGCACGGAGGACATGCAGTGGGCGCGGGAGTACCTGTTGCCGTGGGTTCTGCGCCGTATCCGGCACCAGTCCTCCGGCGACCACGTGCTGCCCAAGCGCCCAGATGCCCGGCCGTTCAGCCAGCCCCGGCACTAGACCGGCTCGGCGGCGGCGAGCCCGCGCCGTCCGGCGTCCGGCGTCCGGCGTCCGGCGTCCGGCCGACGGTGTCCGGTCACCAGCGTCCGGTGTCGAACCATTTCGAAGGAGATTCTGGGTAAAATGCGGGTTTCCGGTTGATTACGGCCGGGTTTGGGAAAAAACTCCGTCGAATTCGTTCGGGCGGCGGGGCTACGGCGGAGCGCGAGAGGTGGGCCCGAACCCGACAGGCGCTGCTTCGGATCCGGCCGGAGTTGTGGCTAACTCAGGAGATCCGACCGGCTGGGGCGGGCATCCTTACCGGTTCGGCACTGGTCCGCAGTGGCCGGTGAGTGCGGGCGACGGATGTCCTGAGTTGGCCACACGCTCGGGCTCGGCCCGGCCTCACGTGCGACTAGCCCGCGGCCAGCTCGGCCGGGTGGGTGAAGCGCCAGGCGGCACCCGGGTCGGTCAGCTCGCGCTCGAGCACCAGCGGCACGCTCACCGTGGTCTCCCCCACCTGGAAGTCGATCGCACCGGCCGAGTCGCCGACCTCCCCGAGGGTGACCGTGCGCGCCGCCGGAACGGCCGTGATGGGCGTGTCCGACCAGACCACGGCGGATGCCGCCTCCGCGGCGACCGCCCGACTCTTCTGCCCCCACTGGGTGGCGTAAGTCGCGTAGGCGGCACCCTTGTCGGCCAGGCTTACCGCGCGGAAACCGGGTTCGACGCTGTCGAGCAGGTCCACGATCGACGCATTCAGCTCGGGATGAGTGTCGCCGCCGAGCATGACGCCGACCAGGGTGATGGTCTCGCCGCCGACCGTGAAGTCGGCCGAGTACAGGAGGCAGGCGCCTGCCTCGTCCGTGGTTCCGGTCTTCATCCCGGTGACACCGTTGGAGCCGAGGAGCTTGTTGGTGTTGGTGACCGTGCCGATGGTCGGCAGGTCGGACGTTTCCATGGACACGATCTCGGCCAGGACGGAGTCGGCCAAAACAAGCTTGCCGATCTTGACCAGGTCGCCCGGGCTGCTCACGCTGGCCGGCGACAGCCCACTCGTGTCGGCCACCGCGGTGTCGGTCAGACCGTTCGCGGCCAGCCAGGTTTCGGCCTCTGCCAGGTAGGCATCCACGGAACCGAATGCCCAGATCGCCAGTGAAATGCTGTAGTTGTTCGCGGAGGGCAGGAGCATGGCCTCGAAGGCCTCACGCTGGCTGAGCACCATGCCGGCGGACACGGGCGCGACCGAGCCGTCCTCGGCCAGCACGTCGTAATAGATGTCGACGTCGTCGTCGGCGAACCGGATGTCCGGGCCGGGCTCGTTCAGGCTCAGGGGTTTCTCCTCGAGCAGCACGAGTGCGGTGACCATCTTCGTGATGCTCGCGATCGGCATCGACTCCTGGTCGCCGGTGGAACCGAGCAGCCCCGGGTAGCCGACGGCACCGATGGCGCCCGCACCGGCATCCGGCCAGATCAGCTCGGCGGCCGGCTGGGTGAGCGCGGCCGGTTCGATCAGTTCGACGGCCACGGCCGGAACCGGGGCCAGCCCCGTGCCGGCCAGGTAGCCGACCCCGCCCAGGGTGAGAACCAGGGCCGCCGCAAAGGCAACCCGACGGCGAAGGAACGTTTGGCGTCGGGTCAGTGGCATCCGTCGACTCTACCAAGCGCCCGCGTTCAGACGCGCAGAGCGTACAGCGCGACGGCGCTGGCCGAGGCCACATTGAGCGAGTCGACGCCGTGGAGCATGGGGATCGTCACGACGGTGTCGGCGGCCGAGAGAGCCTGGGTGCTGAGCCCATCGCCCTCGGCGCCGAGAATCAGGGCCAGCCGTTCCGGCGCGTTCCCGGCGAACTGCGGGAGGCTGACGGCGTCGTCGGACAGTGCCAGTGCCGCGAGGTGAAAACCGGCCCCGTGCAGCATCGGGGCGGCCTCGCTCCATTCCGGCAGTCGGGTCCACGGCACCTGAAGCACCGTGCCCATGCTCACCCGCACACTGCGCCGGTAGAGCGGGTCTGCGCAGCGCGGTGTGATCAGGACGGCGTCCGCGCCGAGACCGGCGACCGAGCGGAAAATGGCGCCCACGTTGGTGTGGTCCACGATGTCCTCGAGGATCACAATGCGCCGCGCGTCCCGGATCACCTCGTGCACCGGCGCTAGATCCGGACGGTGCATCGCCGCCAGCGCACCGCGGTGCAGGTTGTAGCCGGTGAGCCGTTCGAGAACGGATGCCGCGCCGACGTACACGGGCACGTCCGGCCAGTCCGCGAGCAGCGGCAGCACGTCGGGCAGCCACTGCTGCTGCAGTAGCACGGACCGCGGGCGGTGGCCGGCCGCGAGGGCGCGGGTGATGACTTTGCTGGACTCGGCGATGTACAGCCCGCCGGCCGGTTCGGAGACACGGCGGAGCGCGACATCTGTCAAGCGCGAGTAGTCGGAGAGACCGGGCAGGTCAAGGTTTTCGATGGGGACGATCTGCACAGCGGGACGCCTTTCACGGGGATGATCCGTCCAGCCTGCCAGTTCCCTCCCCCAGTCGAAAACCGGCGAGTTTAGACTCGGTGTACACAGGATGGAGTTCCATGACCACCGAAACGCTTCCGGTCGCCGTCGGCGCCGCTGCCGCCGCTCTGGATACCGTGGCCGAGGTGCTCCGCGGTCGCCACATCGCGGTGCTGACCGGAGCCGGTCTGAGCACCGATTCCGGCATTCCCGATTACCGTGGGAAGGGTGCCCCCGTGCGCACCCCGATGAACTTTCAGACCTTCGTCGGCGACGAGCGGGCGCGCAAGCGTTATTGGGCCGGCAGCCACCTCGGCTGGCACCGGTTCCGCTCTGCGGAGCCCAACCTCGGGCACCGGTCCCTCGCCCGGCTGGAGCAGAGCGGACTGATCAGCGGGGTCATCACGCAGAACGTGGACGGCCTGCACACCCGCGCCGGGTCGCGGCACGTCGTGGACCTGCACGGGTCGTTGGACCTCGTCGTCTGCCTGGACTGCGGTCAGGCATTCGGCCGCGACAGTGTGGCCGCGCGCCTCGAAGCGGCCAACCCGACACTGATGACACCGGGCGACGTGCGCACAGCCCCCGACGGCGATGCGGAGGTGTCCGACATCGACGGTTTCACCATTCCCGACTGCACGGTCTGCGGCGGTATGCTCAAGCCCAACGTCGTCTTCTTCGGCGAGCTGGTGCCGACGGTGAAGTTCACCGAGGCCACGGCGCTCGTCACCGGTGCGGAGGCCCTGGTCATCGCCGGCTCGTCCCTGTTTGTGAACTCGGGCATCCGTCTGCTGGAACAGGCCCGGCGCCGCAAGCTGCCGATCGTCGTGATCAACCGCGGCGAGACCAAGGGCGACGGCCGGGCACTGCTCAAGCTGGAGGCGGGCACGTCGGAGTCGCTGGCGGGGCTGGCCGACCGCCTCGCCGGCGCACCGGCGTGAAACAGGCCCGGTCCACCACCACCCCCACCCCCGCGACAACGGAAACGGCAGGATGACCAGACTTGCGATCGTGCGGCACGGACAGACCGAGTGGAACCTGCACACGCGGATCCAGGGCAGCACAGACATCCCCCTCAACTCGACCGGCCGGGCGCAGGCCGCCGAGGCAGGCCTGAGGTTGCGATCCCGGCGCTGGGACACCATCGTGACGAGCCCGCTGGACCGTGCCCACGAGACGGCCCGGATCATCGCCGGCGAGCTCGGCTTGCCGAGCCCGGAGGTCATCCCGGAGCTCACCGAGCGCCATCACGGCCAGATCGAGGGACTCACATTCGCCGAACGACAGCGTCGCTTTCCCGACGGCGTGCCCGTTCCCGGCCTCGAGACGCGCCAGGAGGTGCTCGACCGGGTGCTGCCGGCCTTCGGGCTGCTGGCCGCCGCGCGCCCCGGACAGTCTGTGCTGGTCGTCTGTCACGGCGGGGTGATCGGAACCCTGCTGCGCCATAGCACGGCCGGGGAACGGCCGCGCCAGAACGAGATCATCGCCAACGGCTCGGTGCACGACTTCGTCTGGCGGGACGGTCGGCTGGGGCTGACGCATTTCGACGCCACCCTGCGCGGCCGAGCCGAGAACACGCACTACACAGGCTGAACCGGCTGCTCCGCGTCGATGCCGGGGCCCGTAGCCGTCTCGGTCCGCGTACCGGAGTCATCCGCGGTGTCGGTGCCGGTGAGCAGTTCCAGGAGCCGCCGGGCCGAATCGCGCCAGGTGAAGCGTTCCGCCTCGATGACGGAGGCTGTAGAGCGGGCCGCCCACTCCCCCGCGCCCAGCCGCCGCACAGCCAGAGCGAGCGCGTCGGTGCTGGTCGGGTCGAAGTAGAGCGCAGCGTCGCCGCCGATCTCGCGAAAGATCGGGATGTCGCTCACCACGACGGGGATGCCGAGGCTCATCGCCTCGACGAGCGGGATGCCGAAGCCCTCGTCCAGAGACGCCGTGACCAGCGCGGTCGCGGAGCCCAGCACCCGCAGGTACTCCTCGTCGGTGACGCCGTTGTGGAACACCAGCGTCGCCTGCGGCGCCAGGGCGGTCAGGCGTTCCCGTTCCTGGTCGCTCACCTGGCTCATCAGGTGGAGCTCATGGCCCGGTAGTTCCGCGGCTGCGCGCACCAGGGTGTCCACGTTCTTGTACGGCATGAACGAGCCCATGTAGACCAGGCGACCCGTTTCCGCAGCGGCACGTCCGGCGGGCGGCGTCGACCGCGTGTCGGCGGCGTTGTGGATGACCGTGACCGGCCGCCGCGTCAGACGGTTGTCCCGGATCAGGTCCCGGGTAGTCTCGGAGACGGTGACGACGCCGTCGGCCCGGTTCAGGAGCATCCGCTGCGGCCACCACGATAGGTGATACAGCCGCCAGATCAGGCGCAGCAAACCGGGCAGGTCCCGCGGCGGGGTGCGATTGCGGTAGTAGATCAGGTCGTGCACGGTGAGGAGCAGCCGGTACTTCCGGCCCCAGGAGCCCATCGTCTGCATCGGGGAGAACACGACGTCGGGCTTGAGCTGGTTGATCTGGAGGGCGATGAACGGCTCCCGGATGCTGGTCGGGGCACTCACGAGCTGCCAGGGCAGATCCGGAAGCAGGTCGAGCTGCCGGTGGTCATTGATCAGCATGGTGACCGGGTGGAGCTTGCCCAGTTCCGTGACCAGCCCGGCCGTGTACCGGCTGACACCGTCGTGCCGGTCGAATCGGGTGTAACGGCAATCGAAGACGATTCTCACTTCGTCTCCGTTTCGCCGAGGAAGCGGCGCAGGGCGTCCGCCGCCTGCGCCGGCACCTCGTAGTGGATCAGGTGGCCGACGTCGGGGATCACCTGCAGGGTGGCATCGGGAAACAGCTTCTGCAGCCGGTACTGGGCTGCGACCGGCGTGATGTCGTCTTTCTCCGCCGCGATCAGCAGCGTGCGCTGCGGGATGCGACCGGCGAACTCGCTGACGTCGGAGCCGACCGATGCGGTGAAGGCTTCCAGCACAACCCGGCGATCCGCGAAGGCGGAGAAGTAGCGGTCGTGCTGGTTGTGGATCCAACGGCGCAGCCCGGGATCCCCCGTCTTCGCCATGGTCACGCTCATCACGCGGACGATGACGCGGTTGCGCAGCAGGGCAAAGCCGAGCCGTTCGGGCAGACGCGCGGCCACCCAGTAGTAGAACACCGCCAAGCGGGTGAGGATGCCGCGCGGCCCGGCCAGGGCAGGTGCGGCGATGGGGTTCACCAGAACCACGTCGTCGGCGTGCAGTCCCCCTGCGACGGATGCCGCGACGATGATCGACCCGAACGAGTGCCCGAGCACCACCCTGCGCCCGGTCAGACCCAGAGCTGCCACGAACTCGGCCAACCACCGGCCGTAGCCCGCGATGTCGTGCCGGCACCCCTGGAGCACGCCGGACTCGCCGAAACCGGGAAGGTCCGGTGAGATCATGCGGAATCCAGGAAGCTGGGCGACCACGGGCTCCAAGCCGTGGTGGTCGCCGCGGAAGCCGTGCACCATCACGATGGTGGTGTGCGCGGTTGGATCGCCGTACTCCCAATACCGCGTTTCGCTGCCCAGCACCGGGACGTCCCGGACCCTGACAGGGATCCGGACGAGCTGTGAATCGTAGGGCGAAGGAACATTCATCGTCCCAAGTTTAGGGCGGCCGACGGCTGTCGCCGGACGCCCTCGGGCGGGAGGGAACGCAATGAGCTTCACCGCCCCGGTCAAGCGTCACCCGGGACCCGCGCTGGTACCGCCGCGCCGTGTCCTCCGAGGTGATGGTGCGCTCCTTCGGAGACCGCGACGGCGACGGGACCGGTGACTACGCCGGACGCATCTCCACAGAGACACGGAGAACTCGAACTGGGCCCTCGACTCCGTGCGGCGCCGGTTCTACGACCGCCGCTTCTTCTTGAACCAGCCGGACCTCAACTGCTTTTCCCACAACCCGATCGCCTTTCGGATCGAAGACTCGGTGCTGGCCGGCCTGCCAGCGGGCCGACGCCCGAGGCGCCCGGGGATGACGGTGGTCGGCCCTAGGCTTTCCCCATGAGCAACTGGAGTGACACCCTCGCCGTTTTCGACCTTGAGACGACCGGCATCGACGTGGAGACGAGCCGCATTGTGTCGGCCACCGTCGCGATCATCGATGTGACCGGGGAGGTGCTCGAACGCGTGGACTGGCTCCTGGATCCCGGAATCGAGATCCCGGCCCAGGCCACCACCGTGCACGGCATCACGACCGAGCATGCCGTCGCGAACGGCCGGGTCGCCGCCGACGGGGTGGCCGAGATCGTCGCGACGATCCGGGAGCACCTCGCCCGGGGTCTTCCTCTGGTGGCGTACAACGCGCCCTACGACCTCACCCTGCTCAACCGCGAGTCGATTCGCTACGGGGTTGCCCCGCTGGTCTCACCGTCGCCGGTGGTCGACCCGCTCGTCATCGACAAGGCCCTCGACCGGTACCGCAAGGGCAAGCGCACCCTTGCAGTGACCAGTGCGTTCTACGGTGTGCCCCTCGATGACGCGCACGACTCCGGGGCGGATGCGATCGCGGCCGGCCGGGTAGCCCAGGCCATCGCCCGGGCGCATGTGAAGACCCTGCCGGTCACAGTCGGCGAGCTGCACCTGCTCCAGGCACAGTGGTCCGTGCAGCAGGCGGAAAGCTTCCAGGCCTACATGCGCCGCGAACGCGACCCCGCGTTCGTCGCGGCGGGCGGCTGGCCCGAACGCTGACCCGGCAGCACCCGAGCGACAGCGACACCAGACCCAGAGCAGCAACATCGAAAGGGCGGCCAGCCGAAGCTGGTCGCCCTTTCGATGTGCCGGATGCTGCGGTATGGCGCGGTTTTACTTGCCGAAGCCCTTGTAACGCGAGTTGAACTTCTCGACGCGGCCGGCGGAGTCCATGATGCGCTGCTTGCCGGTGTAGAACGGGTGCGACTCCGACGAGATCTCAACGTCGATGACCGGGTACGTGGTTCCGTCGGTCCACTCGATGGTCTTGGAGCTGGAGACCGTCGAACGGGTAAGGAACGTCGCACCCGACGCGAGGTCGCGGAAAACCACGGGAGCGTACGTGGGGTGAATGTCAGACTTCATGAAGACTTCCTTATTGCTGTTCGATTGGTGAGTTGCGCTTCGATTAGCGAGTACAGACTCGCCAGGTGCGGCAGAAAAAACCGTGCGGCCCAAGGACCGACTGTCGAGTTTAGCAGAATCCACTGGCTGTGACCGCCATCAGGTGGCGGTCAGATCGCGCGGGCGCTGAAACGTCCGTCGGTCTCGTGCAACTCGATGGACAGACCGAACGCCTCGGTCAGTGACTCCGCGGTCAGCGCGTCGGCGATGGGCCCGGCGCTGACGATGCGGCCGTTGGACAGGAGCAGGACGTGCGTGAAGCCGAGGGGGATTTCCTCGACGTGGTGGGTGACCATGATGATCGCCGGCGACCCCGACTCGCTCGCGTAGCCGCCGAGGAGCTGCAGCAGTTCCTCGCGCGCGCCGAGGTCGAGGCTGGCGGCCGGCTCATCCAGAAGCAGAACCTCGGGGTCGGTCATGATGGACCGCGCGATCTGCACCCGCTTCTGCTCGCCGTCGCTCAGCGTGCCGAACTTACGGTCGGACAGAGTATCGAGCTTCCACTCGCCCAGCACCCGCTGGGCGCGGCGCTCATCGATGGCTTCGTACTCTTCGGTCCAGCGCCCGGTGACGGAGTACGCGGCCGTCATCACCACATCGAGGACCTTCTCGTTCGCGGGGACCCGGCGGGCCATCGCCGTCGAGGCGAACCCGATCCGCGGCCGCAGCTCGAAGAGGTCGGTGCGTCCGATCGGTTCGTCAAGAACCACGGCACTTCCGCTCGACGGGTGGATGAGGGCTGCGGCGATCTGCAGCAGCGTGGTCTTGCCGGCGCCGTTCGGGCCCAGGATCACCCAGCGCTGGTCGTCATCAACACTCCAGTTCACTGAGTCGAGGATGGGTGTGCCATCCCGGACGACGGAGACGTCGGTGAAGTGGAGAACGTTGACCATAAGGCCATGTTATCTGCCGCCGCCGATGCCCAGACACGCGAAGCGGGTGCCGGGCATTCCTGCAGCACCCGTTTTAGCGGTTAGTCGGAGCCCGACTCAGAGTAGTGAGGCGTAGATCTCCCGGGTGCGGGTGGCGATTTGGGTCCAGCTGAACATCTGCTCGGCCCTGACCCGGCCGGCTCGGCCCATCGCGGCGGCGTTGGCCGGGTCGGCGAGGACCTCGATCAGGGTGCGCGACAGGTCTGAGACGAAAAGGTCGGCATCGATGGGAGTTCCGGTTCCGTCGGTGGCCTGGTCGATGGGCACGAGCCGGCCGGTCACGCCGTCGGCGACCACCTCGGGGATGCCCCCGGTGGCCGTCCCGACGACCGGCAGCCCGCAGGCCATAGCCTCCAGATTGACGATGCCGAGCGGTTCGTAGACCGACGGACAGACGAAGACGGTGCCGGCAGTGAGCACGGCGGCCAGGTCGTGCTGCGACAGGAGGCGATCGATCCAGACCACGCCGGAGCGTTCGCGCTGGAGGGCCTCGACCCCGGCCGTGACCTCGGCCAGGATGCCCGGGGTGTCGGGGGCGCCGGCGCAGAGCACCAGCTGCACCTCCGGTGGCAGCAGGGCTGCCGCGCGGAGCAGGTAGGGAAGCCCCTTCTGCCGGGTGATGCGGCCCACGAAGACCACGGCCGGTCGGTCCGGGTCAATGCCCAGTGCCCGCGCGGTGTCCCGGTCGTCCGTGGGCTTCCACCGTTCGAGGTCGATGCCGTTGTAGACGACGTGCACCCGAGCAGCGTCAAGTGCTGGGTAGCTGCGCAGGATGTCGCGGCGCATCCCACCGCTGACGGCGATGACGGCATCCGCGGCTTCGAAGGCGGTGCGTTCGATCCAGCTGGAGACCCGGTAGCCTCCGCCGAGCTGCTCGGCCTTCCACGGGCGGAGCGGCTCGAGGCTGTGCGCGGTCACAACGTGCGGAATCCCGTGCAGGAGCTTCGCGAGGTGACCGGCGCCGTTGGCGTACCAGGTGTGGGAGTGCACGATGTCGGCGCCCTGCACGTCCTGCGCCATCTGGAGGTCGACGCCGAGCGTGGCCAGCGTCGCATTCACGCCGGCCAGTTCCGCCGGCACCTCATACGCGTGGGTGTCGACGGCGTCGCGGGGCGCGCCGAAACATCGCACGGAGACGTTGATGTCGGTGCGAAGGGCCTTCACAAGCTCCGCCACATGCACGCCTGCTCCGCCGTAAATCTCCGGGGGGTATTCCTTGGTCAACAGATCCACTCGCATTAGGCAAAGCTAGCGCAGGCTGGCCGGAGGCACACCCGCTCGTGCTGGATCGACGTGACGAATGGCCCTACTGTAAAGACATGCAGTCAAAGAAGATCTTTGGAATCGTGCTCGCCGGCGGAGAAGGAAAACGGCTCATGCCGTTGACGGAGGACCGTGCGAAACCGGCCGTTCCTTTCGGGGGTCATTACCGGCTGATCGACTTCGCGCTGTCGAATTTGATCAATTCGGGCCTCACCCAGATCGTGGTTCTCACCCAGTACAAGTCCCACAGCCTTGACCGTCACGTCTCCCAGACCTGGCACGTTTCTGGTGGCCTGTTCAACTCTTATATCGCATCGGTGCCGGCGCAGCAGCGCCTCGGCAAGCGCTGGTTCAGCGGATCCGCGGACGCGATCCTGCAGAGCCTCAACCTGATCCATGACGAGAAGCCCGACATCGTCGTCGTCGTCGGAGCCGACCACGTCTACCGGATGGACTTCAGCCAGATGATCGAGGCTCACATCGCCTCCGGAGCCGCCGCAACCGTCGCGGCCATCCGTCAGCCGATCGGTCTGGCCGACCAGTTCGGCGTCATCGAGGTCGACGCGGCGACGCCGGACCGCATCCGTGATTTCCGCGAGAAGCCGAAGGATGCCGTCGGCCTCGCCGATGCCCCGCACGAGGTCTTCGCGTCCATGGGCAACTACGTTTTCAACACGGAGGCGCTGATCGAGGCCGTCCTGCGCGACGGCGAACGCGCCGACTCGAGCCACGACATGGGTGGCGACATCATTCCCGACTTCGTGTCCCGCGGTGAGGCCGGCGTCTACGACCTCAAGCTCAATGACGTCCCCGGATCCACCGACCGCGACTGCGACTACTGGCGCGACGTGGGTACCATCGACTCCTTCTTCGAGGCGCACCAGGACCTGATCAGCGCACTGCCCGTTTTCAACCTCTACAACCAGAAGTGGCCCATCTTCAGCCAGCAGCTCAACTCTCCGCCGGCGAAGTTCGTCCGGGACGGACGCGGCTTCCTCGGCACCATGATCGACTCGATCGTTTCCCTCGGCTGCGTCATTTCGGGAGCGCACATCGAACGCAGCGTTCTCGGCCCCTGGGCCGCCATCGATTCCGGCGCCCAGGTGGTGGACTCGATCGTTTTCGACCGGGTGCAGATCAAACCGGGTGCGACCGTGCGTCGGGCGATTCTGGACAAGGACGTGGTGGTCGCCGCCGGAGCGGAAGTCGGCATTGATCGTGAGCGGGACCGCGCACGGGGCTTCAGCGTCACCGAGTCCGGCATCACCGTCGTCGGCAAGGGAGTCCACGTCCACCCGTGACCGAGTTCGTTCGTTTCCTCGTCGTCCTGGACGCCGATTCCACCCTGATCGAAGACGAGGTCATTGAGCTGCTCGCGGATGCGGCCGGCTCGCTGGCCCTCGTCGCCGAGGTGACCGAGCAGGCCATGCGCGGCGAGATCGATTTCGCGCAGAGTCTACGGCTCCGGGTCAAGACTCTGGCCGGACTGTCCACGGATGTTTTCGCGGAGGTCGGGCGGCTCGTCCGTCCGACTCCCGGGGTGCAGGAACTCATCGACGGCCTGCACGCCCAGGGCAGCAGAATCGGGGTGGTATCGGGCGGCTTCCACGAGGTGCTCGACCCGCTCGCTGCCGCCTTCGGCCTCGATCACTGGCGGGCGAACCGGCTGGAGGTGGCCGACGGTCGCCTCACCGGCGGCCTGGTCGGACCCGTCATCGACGCCGCCGCCAAGGCCGCGGCCCTGCGGGAGTGGGCCGCCCTCGAGGGCGTAGCCCTGCCCCAGACCGTCGCCGTCGGCGACGGAGCAAACGACCTCACGATGATGCGGGCAGCCGGTCTGGGCATCGCTTTCAACGCGCAACCGATCGTGAGGGCGCAGGCGGACCTGGCCCTGGATACCCGCGACCTGAGCCAGGTCCTGCCGATACTCGGTCTGCGCGGTTAGTGCCCCATCCCCAGTCCGCCGTCGACGGGGATGACCGCGCCGGAGATGTACCCGGCGTCGTCCCCGGCAAGCCAGGTGACAACCCGAGCCACCTCGACCGGAGTCGCGAATCGTCCCGCCGGGATGCTGCGCTTGTAGTCGGCCTGCTGCGACTCGGAGAGTTTTGCGGTCATATCGGTTTCGATGAAACCCGGTGCGACGACGTTGGCCGTGATGCCCCTCCCGCCCAGTTCACGGGTCACCGAACGGGCGAGACCGATCAGACCGCTCTTCGAGGAGGAGTAGTTGACCTGTCCCGCGGAGCCGTACAGGCCGACCACGCTGGAAATCAGCACGATGCGGCCGAACCGGGCCTTGAGCATCCCCTTGGACGCACGCTTCACGACTCGGAAGGCGCCGCTCAGGTTGGTGTCGATGACCGAGGTGAAGTCGTCTTCGCTCATGCGCATCAGCAGCACGTCCTTGGTGATGCCCGCGTTGGCGACAACCACCTCGACGGGGCCGAGCGCCGCCTCGATCTCGGAGAACGCGGCGTCGATGGATGCGGCGTCCGTCACATCCGCGCGCACCGTCAGGCTGCCGCTGGGGCCGTCCCCGGAGCGGGCGGTGACCGCGACGCGGTGTCCCTGCCTGATGAACTCCTCCGCGATAGAGAATCCGATGCCGCGGTTTCCCCCGGTGACAAGGACAGTTCTGCCAGTCGTCATGCTGGGTCCAATCTCTTTTTCTCAGCGAACGAACAGCCGTACGCACGTATTTTCCAGTTTAGGGCGTCTACGTTTGAGTCCGACGAGACGTAGAATTTACAGGGAGAACTCCCCCGACTGACCGAATCGATGGCATCCATGAAGCAGCAGTCGATCACCTCGCTCCCCCCCTCACCCGAGGAGCTGCGTCGTGCCCGGATGATCAAATACTCGATCGCCATGGGCATCCGGATGGTCTGCATCGTGCTGATGCTCTTCGTCCAGGGCTGGTGGCTGCTCGTCTGCGCCATCGGCGCGATCGCCCTTCCCTACTTCGCGGTCGTCTTTGCGAATGTTCAGGGCAGCGCCGTGGCGTCCACGGTCGTCCGACCGGGAGCCGTGCAGGTGTTCCGGGCGCCGCCTCGCGGACCGGACAATGACGAGAGCGGAACGTGATCGGCCTCGGCGCCGATCTCGAAACGACGAACTGCTCGCGCGCCGGCTGTCGTGAGAACGCCGACTGGCGGTTGGACTGGCGCAATCCCCGTATACACGCTCGAGGCCGCGTGAAGACCTGGCTGGCCTGCGACCTGCACGTCGATTACCTCCGCGATTTCCTGGCCAGTCGAGACTTCCCATTAGCCGTCTCGCCTCTGCCGGTCTCCCTTGAGGCTGTAGAGCCGGAAGCCGGGCCGGCGTGATCGGCTGGAAGTTTGCGTTCACCCGGCGCTGGGCCGGATACCTCGCGCTGACCATCCTCTTTGCGGCCGTCTGCTCCGGGCTCGGTCTCTGGCAGCTCGCGCGCCGCTCCGACGCCCTCTCCGAAATGGACAAAGTGGAGACCAACTATGCGGCGGACCCGGTTCCCTTGGCCGAGGCTCTGCCTGGTCTGGACGCGTTCTCCGCGTCTCAGAAGTGGCTGCCCGTTGTCATGACCGGCACGTATTTGACGGACGACGAGCTGATCGTGCGCAACCGCCCGCTCAATATCAACCCGGGTTTCGAGGTTCTCACTCCCCTGCTACTCGCCGACGGCTCGGTCTTCATCGTGAACCGGGGCTGGTTACCGACCGGGCAGACCCCCGACGCCCCGGCATCCGTGCCAACCGCCCCCTCGGGGGTGGTCACCGTCATCGCCCGGCTCAAGGCCGGTGAGCCTTCGCTGGCCGGGCGGTCGGCCACGGGCGACCAGATCGCGACGATCAACCTCGACGAGGTGTCCACCCGGATGGACCTTCCGACGTACACCGGCGCGTACGGGCTGATGGCTTCCGAGGAACCGACGCCGGACGAACGTCCCGTGGCGGTCACCCGCCCGGTCAAAGACGAGGGGCCTCACCTGTCCTACGCATTCCAATGGTTCGTGTTCGCCCTGATGGGCTTCGTCGGTCTGGGCTGGGCCATCCGGCAGGAGTACCGAGCCGTGAACTTCGACGACCCGGACGAGCGCGTTCGCGCCGCCGAGCGTGTCCGCCGTCAGGCTGCCAAACCGCGCAGCGACTCGGAAATCGAGGACGAGCTCATCGACGGCAGATGATCGGCAGGTCAGAGGGACACGGAGACACGAATGCCCGGGCCAGTAGGCCCGGGAAGTGTGCTGAGCGCAGGAAGGGTGATCAGGCGAGCATGATCAGATCAAGGTAGTCCTTGTTCCAGTGATCCTCAGTGCCATCGGGCATGATCAACACGCGCTCGGGGTTCAGCGCCTCGACAGCGCCCTCGTCGTGGCTCACGAGGACGACAGCCCCTGCATAGTGCGCCAGGGCGTCGAGGATTTCCTCGCGGCTGGCCGGGTCGAGGTTGTTAGTCGGTTCATCGAGCAGCAGAACATTCGCGCCCGACACCACGATCATGGCCAGGGCCAGCCGGGTCTTCTCGCCACCGGACAGAACCCCGGCCGGCTTGTGCGAGTCGTCGCCGGTGAAAAGGAACGAGCCCAGAACCCGGCGCGCCTCCATCTCAGTGATGTTGGGCGAGGAGGACACCATATTCTCTAGCACGCTGCGCTTGACGTCGATCGTCTCGTGCTCTTGCGCGTAGTAGCCGATCCGCAGGCCGTGGCCGGGCACGATCTCTCCGGTGTCCGGCTTATCCACGCCCGCGAGCATGCGCAGCAGTGTGGTCTTGCCCGCACCATTGAGGCCGAGGATGACCACTTTCGAGCCGCGGTCGATGGCCAGATCCACAGCCGCGAAGATCTCCAGCGAGCCGTAGCTCTTGGAGAGGTCGGTGGCCATCAGCGGGGTGCGCCCACACGCGGCGGGCTCGGGGAAGCGCAGTTTGGCGACGCGGTCGACTGCCCGCACGGCGTCCAGTCCGGACAGGAGCTTCTCGGCGCGCGCCACCATCTGGTGGGCGGCGGCAGCCTTGCTCGCCTTGGCGCCGAACTTCGCGGCCTGCAGCTGGAGGGTCGACGCCTTCTTCTCGGCGTTGGCGCGTTCCTTCTTACGACGGTCCGCGTCGGCCACGCGCTGCCGCTGGTAGTTCCTCCAGTTCATGTTGTAGATGTCGATGACCATGCGGTTGGCGTCGAGGTAGAACACCCGGTTCACCGTGTCGCCGACCAGCTCGATGTCGTGGCTGATGATGATGCATCCGCCGCGATAGTTCTTGACGAACTCCCGCAGCCAGACCACGGAGTCGGCGTCGAGGTGGTTGGTGGGCTCGTCGAGGATCATCGTTTCCGCGGCCGAGAACAGGATACGGGCGAGTTCGATGCGGCGACGCTGTCCGCCGGACAGGGTTCGCAGCTGCTGGTCGAGAATGCGGTCGGGAAGGTTCAGGTTGCTGGCGATCGACGCGGCTTCCGCCTCGGCCGCATAGCCGCCGAGCGCGTTGAACTCATCCGTGAGGTTGCCGTAGGTGCGCATGGCCTTGGCGCTGGTCTTGGGGTCGTCGCTGCCCATGTCGATACCGGCCTGGGCAAGACCCAGGGAGATCGTGCCGAGGCCGCGGGCATCCAGGATTCGGGTCCGAGCGAGCATGTCCGGGTCGCCCGAGCGGGGGTCCTGGGGCAGATAGCCGATCTCACCGGTGCGGTCGATCGAGCCGTTGGTCGGAACTGTCTCACCCGCCAGAGTCTTCGTCAGTGTGGTCTTACCAGCCCCATTGCGGCCGACCAGGCCGATCTTGTCACCGGCGGAAACGCGGAAACTGACGTCTTCCATGAGCACGCGCGCCCCAACTCGGATTTCGAGATTTTGCACACTCAGCACAGCAACAGTCCGTTCAGGGGAGTCGTAGAATTTTCTGGCCGAAGCGGGCCAACTCTCCACTATATTTGATCGGTTGCGCCTCGGTGTGCGCCGGGAAGCGAAAGTGCCCCCTGGAGCGCCTTCGCCAGCCAGTCCCGGTAAGCGGCATCCGACCAGCCGAGGTCGAGGACCAGAGACCGGTAGGCCTGTGGATGCCCGAGCGCCCACACCGTTGCCGCCGCCTCGTGGTCGCTCACTCCCCCGCGCAGGCTGTGCCGTGAGCGCAGCGCGGTCGCGACCTCGCCGTACTGGAGAAGTCGCTGGGCGGAACGCCGCATCTCCAGCTCCGCGATGTCTGCATCGACTCCGGCCGCCTGGGCGATCACGCGGTGCACCCCGGACGTCTGGGCGTTCAGGTCGGCGATCCAGCCGGTCAGGATTCGGACGATCTCGGCGGCCGTGCGCGCTCCGGCGATCTGACTGCGCAGCGGTGGGGGGCCGGCTTCCGGTTCGTGTGCACGTGCGGCCGCGCGGTCGAGCACGGCGGAGAGAACGGCGGCTTTGCCACCGACCGAGTTGTAGATGGTCTGCACCGCGACGCCTGCCTCGGCGGCGATCGAGCCGAGAGTGGTGGAAATGTACCCTCGCTCAAGCATCAGTTGGAGCGCGGCCCGCACGATCAAGGTGCGGGTCTCGCTCGACTGGGCCTCCCGGCGGGATTTGATGCTCATCGGGACTTCACCCTTCTTCTTAGAATGTCATTCTACACACTGGAATAAGGTTCTAGCAGGGTGCATTTCGACCCGGGAACCATGCGGCAGCGCTCGGCCATGACGTTGTGTGACCGGGCGGGGTGCCCGGGCCAAACTGGCCTCCTATGGTTAGGCATGACACTCGTGCAGACGCCCGCCGCGCTTTCCCCCCGTGCCGAAGATCGTGCTGGCCGCCTCATCGCCGCCGGAACCGCTTGGAGTGAGCGCATCAGCGCTGAGACGTCGAAAGCGAAACTGACCTACCGGGTCACGGCCGCCGGCGAAGGCTCGGTCGCCACCCGCATCACGGCCGGCAAGCATGTCTTCCTCGTCGACGAGCCCGGAGCCCTGGCCGGAGACGATGTGGCAGCCAGCCCCGTCGAGATTGCGCTCGGCGCCCTGCTCTCGTGCCAGGTGGTCGTCTACCGCCTCTACGCCCAGGTGCTGGGCATCCAGGTCGACGAGATCGAGATTGCCGCGGAGGGCGACCTCGACGTGCGGAGGCTGTTCGGCATAAGCGAGGACGTGCGGGCCGGCTTCTCAGCGATCCGCCTGCACATCACCATCACCGGTCCCGAATCCGATGAGCGCTACCAGGAGCTGCGGGTAACCGTCGACGCGCACTGCCCGGTTCTCGACCTGTTCGCGAACCCCACTTCCGTGTCCGTCATCGTCACGAAGGCGTACCGCATCCGATGCCGACCGGTGGTCAGGCCTGTCGCGTCCCGCGGCGCACCGTGTGGAAGCTGGCGCACGATAGGCCATCCGCCGGCTTCCACGGCGTGCGCCGTGAAGCAGTCACCCACTCGTCTAGCGGCGAACAGGACGAAGGCCTACCGTCGGCTGCAGCCGCAGCGGTTGCTGCACGAATGCGAGGAGGTCGACGATGGGCCACGAATCAGCCGCACCACCCCCGCCGAACCCGGACGGGCCTCCCCCGTCCGGCTCAGATGGGGAACAGGAAACCATCAGCCCTGTGGGCGACATGTTCGAGGAGGGTGAGACCGACGTCTGGCCGCACCCGTCCCTGATCAATTTGGAGAATTGGGAGCCGTCTAAGTTGGCGTCGTCCGCTGAAACGGACGCTCGGGAAATGGGCACTGAGGAGAATACATCGGACGAGTGACCAGGATCGGATCACCGCTCAGGATACGTCGAAGGGGCGCCGGCCAGATGGCCGGTGCCCCTTCGACGTGAGTGGATCAGGAGTGGATCAGACGCGGATCAAATGCGGATCAAATGAAGAAGCCGAGGGCACGGATCGACTCCCCCGGGGGGTTAACCGGATTAATGCGGAATATATTCCGTTTAATAGGAGGATACTTGCAGGCAGCAAGCAGGAGATGGGCATAACCGTGCTGTATGTCGCACTCCCGACACGGTTGGGGAGGCGTCCTGCTTCTCAAATGGGGACGGTATGGATACAAACTCGATTGATCGAAATATTCCTGCAACAGACATTGGAGCAGGGGGGACGCGGAGAAGTTTTCGGGAGGAACTGGACACGAAGCGGTACCACGTGGTGGATGACCACTGGGCCGGCCGGGTCCCTGCCCAGTACGGCGTTGCCCCGCGGGTGCGGATCGGCACGGACAAGTGGTTCAATCTGCTGTGGTTGATTCCCATTGGACTGGTCCTGCTGATCGTGGGGATCGCCATTGCCAAGGGGCTGCGGGAGATGCCCGCGGTGCAGGACTTCATGAGCCAGTATCCGGGAGCGACTGCATTGCCCGACAACGCCCCGGTCGGGTTCCCGGCGTGGGTCGGTTGGCAACACTTCCTGAACCTCTTCATGATGATCTTCATCATCCGGTCCGGTGTCAGCATCATGGCGGACCATCCGCGGCTGTACTGGACCCGGCACTCGACACCGGGTAAGGACTGGTTTCGCATGCAGAAGCCGGTGCCGAGCAATCCGCTCTACACGGCGAAGGAGGACTCAATCACCTTGCCCGATGGTGTCGGCCTGCCGGGGCGCCGTCACTCCATCGGTCTCGCACGGTGGTGGCACCTCGGCGTCGATACGGTCTGGCTGCTCAACGGAATCATCTTCTGTGTACTCATCTTTGCGACGGGGCAGTGGATGCGCGTGGTCCCGCTGAGCTGGGACGTCGTCCCCAACGCCGCGTCGGCCGCCCTTCAGTACCTGTCCTTGGACTGGCCGGCCGAGAGCGGGTGGACCAACTACAACAGTCTGCAGCTGATCGCCTACTTCATCACCGTTTTCATTGCCGCGCCTCTCGCCCTGGTCACCGGCCTCGGCATGTCCCCCGCGCTGTCGACCCGCTTCCGTAAAATCAGCTCGGTGTTCAGCATCCAGGTGGCCCGTTCGCTGCACTTCTTCGTGCTCTGCTGGTTCGTCATGTTCATCGTTGTGCACGTCACCCTGGTGATGACCACAGGCGCCCTGCGCAACCTCAACCACATGTATGCGTCTCAGGACAGTGAATCGTGGGTCGGCATCGGGATCTTCGCGGCTTCGATGGTCGTCGTCATCGGAGGATGGCTCGCAGCCACGCCTTTCACCTATCGGCATCCTCGTGTGGTGCAGAAGGTCGGTTTCGCGCTGATCGGCCGCGCGCAGCGCCTATTTGAACACATCGACGCGAACCCCGGCCAGTACACGGAGAAGGACATTTCGCCGTACTTCTGGCACAACGGCAAATACCCGGACTCCGAGGAATACCAGGCGCTTCGAGCGGGCAACTTCGCGGACTACACACTGAGGATCAACGGGCTCATCGAGAACCCCGTTGATTTGAACCTTGCACAGTTGCAGGGTCTCCCCTATCACGATCAGATCACCCAGCACTTCTGTATTCAGGGGTGGTCAGGGGTGGCGAAGTGGGGCGGAATCTCAATGCAGACGATCCTGGATCTGGTGCAGCCGAAACCCGAGGCGAAGTGGGTCATTTTCTATTCCTTCGCGGCGGGTCCGGATGGTGGCACGTACTACGACGCCCAACCCATCGAGCAGATGAGCTACAAACTGACCATGCTCGCCTATGACCTCAACGGGCAGACCATATCTTTCGGGCACGGAGCACCGCTTCGGTTGCGCAACGAAACGCAGCTGGGTTTCAAGATGGTGAAGTGGATCAAGGGAATCGAGTTCGTTGAGGACTTCTCTGAGATCGGTGCGGGGTTTGGTGGTTACCACAACGACCATGAGTTCTTCGGCTATCGGCAGTCCATCTAACCCGAAAACCCCGATTCTCTCCGGAAATCGGGGTTTTCGCGTGCGTTCGGGGAAGATCAGATAGAAAAGCCGAGGGCCCGCATCATGTCGCGGCCGTCGTCCGTAATCTTCTCGGGACCCCACGGCGGCATCCAGACCCAATTGATGCGGAACTGGTCGACGACGCCGTCCAACGCCTCGGCGGTCTGCTCCTCGAGGACATCGGTCAGCGGGCAGCCGGCCGAGGTCAGGGTCATGTGGATGATCAGGGCATCGTTCTCATCGTCCCAGCCCAGATCGTAGATGAGCCCGAGGTCGACCACGTTGATACCGAGTTCCGGGTCCATGACGTCTTTGAGCGCCTCTTCGATTTCATCGAAGCGCGCCGGGGGCAGCGTTGAAACCATGTGCCTAACCCACGTTCGATTCGGTGAGAAAGCGATCGTAGCCCTCGTCTTCGAGGCGGTCGGCGAGCTCGGGGCCACCCTGCTCGGCGATGCGGCCGTCGACGAAGACGTGCACGAAGTCCGGCTTGATGTAGCGCAGGATGCGGGTGTAGTGCGTGATCAGCAGCAGACCCAGGCCGGTGTGCTCCTTGGCCCGGTTCACACCCTCCGACACGATCTTGAGCGCGTCGACGTCGAGGCCGGAGTCGGTCTCGTCGAGCACCGCGAAGCGGGGCTTCAGCAGTTCGAGCTGCAGGATCTCGTTGCGCTTCTTCTCACCGCCGGAGAAGCCCTCGTTCACGTTGCGTTCGGCGAAGGACTTGTCCATGCGGAGCTGCTTCATCGACTCGCGCACATCCTTGATCCAGCTGCGGATGGGCGGCGCGCTGCCGTCGATCGCGGTCTTCGCGGTGCGGAGGAAGTTCGTCACGGTGACGCCGGGAATCTCCACCGGGTACTGCATGGCCAGGAACAGGCCCGCGCGGGCGCGCTGGTCCACGGTCATCGTGGTGACCTCTTCGCCGTCGAGCAGGATCGAGCCACTGTCGACGGTGTATTTCGGGTGACCGGCGATCGTATAGGCGAGAGTGGACTTGCCGGAGCCGTTCGGGCCCATGATGGCGTGGATCTCGCCCTCGTTGATGGTCAGGTTCACCCCGTGCAGGATCTGCTTGGTGCCCTGGTCGGTCCAGACGCTGACGTGCAGGTCGATGATCTGTAGAACTGACATGGAATTCTCTTTCGTTCTCCGGCGCGTACGCCGACAAGTTGGGTGGCCGATCGGCCGGTGCGGGACTGGGCCCGCGTCAGACGGCTACGGTGACGGCTGGGTCGATGTAGACAACGCCGTCGACCAGGTCGACCTGGTAGACCGGGACCGGCTCATAGGCCGGGAGGTTGAGCGGCTTGCCGGTCTTCAGAGAGAACTTGGAGCCGTGGGCCCAGCATTCGACGGTGTCGCCCTCGACGAAACCTTCGGACAGAGAGATGTCCCCGTGGGTACAGGTGTCGCCGATGGCGAAGACGTCTCCGGCGGCGTCGCGGACGACAACGATGGGGACGCCATCGATTTCGACTTTGACTGCCTCGTTGACGCCGAGTTCGTCGAAGCCACAAATCTTGGTGGATGCCATGTCAGTTGTCCTTTGTTGCGGTGAGTTCTGCTTCGATGGCCGCCTGGAGGCGTTCTTCGAGCAGGGGGGAGCCGATTTGTTGCACGATCTCGCTGAGGAAGCCGCGCACGACGAGGCG